>JAKAIH010000065.1 GCA_021825225.1 Pseudomonadota bacterium | reverse complement strand
GGGTGGATGATGGCCACCTGGCAATTCTCCGCGGCTTCTACGAGCTGCGCATAGGTGCCGGCGTTGATGTCGGCGATGTAGGCCTGCTTGTTGCCGTCGTACATGAACATCTTGTTGTTGATGTTGGTGCACTCGTTGCAGGTCGCGCAGCGCGGCGTCTCGATATAGGCTTCGTCGGACGAGCGTTCGGGCTCGGCTTCCGCGGGGGCGCCCGCAGCAACCGGCGCAACGGACGCGCTTGCTGCAGCGGCGGCCGCAGGTGCAGGCGCGGCCGCGGCGCTCGCCTCGGCTTCCTGCTGCATGCGCTCTTCCCAGGCCTTGCGCTCGCGCGCGAGCAGTTTTTCCGCGTGCGAATTATGCACTCCGCCCAGTTCCTGCAGGCTGTGCCACATTTCGCGGCAGCGGCGCGCTTCGCGGATCAGCCGTTCGTCGACGATCACGCGTTGCAGCACGTTGTCGGCGTCGACCATGAGCACGCTCGGCACCTTGTCGGGCAGGCCTTTGCGCTCGCGCGTGAGCGACTCGTCCACCGGTATCATGCTGCCATTCCATTTCTCGCGCGGCACGCGCGCGAGGTGCCGCGCATAGCGGCGGTCGCTCGCGACGAAGTCGACCAGCGTGAACGCAAGGTCCTCCGACACCCGCTGGTGCTCCTCGTCCTCGTAGGCAAAACCCTGGATCGGCCAGTCGAGATCCACCTGCGAATTGGCTTCGAGGTAAAAGCGCGACGCCCAGTTCGCGCCCGCGGACGGGTCGTAAGTAAACGCCGGGAACGCGCGCGATTCCATCGCCGCGGCCGACATCAGATACGGCGGCAGGTCGGAGGCGGCGGCGTTCGCACCCGAGTACACGCTGAACAGCGCGGGACCGCGATAGGCGAGTCCGCGCAGCATGCGCTCGCGGAAGCGGTACAGGTTCGAGCTCGCCGATTGCAGCACGTACACTTCGTTGAGCCCGATCGCCATGTTCGCGATCTGCCGGCTGCGCATGCCGGCGCTGAGCTTGCCCTCGCCGCTCGAGGACTCCTCCAGAATGTCGTCGATCTGCAGCAGGACCTTGATCGGCAGCGTCGAGGACAGGATTTCCATCAGCTGGGCATGCTCGTCCGCCCCCAGTTTCGCGGCGTTGACGCATACCAGATAATCCGGGAACGGCGCGAGGTCCTGCGGGTCCAGCCCGTTCGCACCGAACTGCTCGAACAAGGCGTCGTGCTTGGCTTCGCTGTACTGCCCGTCGATCTCGAGTTCGGCGATCGCTATGGCCCGGGCCAGCTCGATCAGTTTCGGCATGCGCCCACGGAACGCGGCCAGCGCATCGGAGCAGCTGTCGAACAGGAAAGAATAGGATTTCGCGGCACCGGGCTTTTTCGCCGCAGCGCCCGGAGCGGGAAAGAACTGCTGATTGCCCAGGACATCGAGCAGCGCGCGTATGCGCTTGCGCCGACTCTCTGGAAACGCGTCTTTCGGCAGCGCCTTGGACAACATGCGCGACATCGCGTCGAAGTCGAACGCTTCGCCGAAGCCGGACCCTACCGCTGCTTTCAGGTGCTTCGCGCTGCGCCCCGCTTCCGAGCGTTCGAAGTCGGCCTTGAGGATGTCCGACAGATTCAACACCAACCGGTCCAGATCCTTGCGGAAGGCTGCGGCTTTCTGCTGTTGCACCGCGCCCCAGGCGTGGCGCAGCAGGCGCGCGGGCAGCGCGGCATCGCAATCCGCCACATCGCCATCGACCTTGATCGCAGCGCGCGTGCGCTTCAGGCTGTCTGCGAGCGATTTGTCCTCGCCCTTCGCAAGCCGCCCGGCGGCCTTGTCCCACAATGCGGATAAAGGCCCGCTTGCGCCGGACGCAACCAGCGTGCGAATTTCCTGTTCCAGCCGCAGCGCGTGTTTGCGCACGCGTTCGGCGTCGCTCCCTTTCGCGGCGCTCGCGAGCGCGGCGTCAACCAGGCCCGACAGCGATTCCACGAAACCCGCATCCGACCTATTGGCGACCAGCAGCAGCGGAAAATCGTAGCGCAGCTGGGTAAGTTCCCGGTAGCCCGCAAACAGGGCCGGGCGCAGGCCCAGTCCATCGACCGCGTCGAGGTACTCACCCGGCCGCCTGCCGGTCAAGAAAAAAGCAACGTGTGCTTGAGTGTCCGCTTCCATGTCTTTATCAACCTGCCTTGCTGGTGGTGTGCTTTCGATGCCGGCGCACGCGATGCTAATCTGCGCGCCGACGCTTTATGCGACTTTCTGTCCCGCTTCCTGCGGCCAGACCGTGTACTTGTCGAGCTCCGCGTTGAGTCCCGCGCGCGTCAGATCGGGCGTGTGCAGCTTGTCCGAACGGCGCAGGTCCTCGTAGCAGGGGACCGCCGGGTTGCGATACAGGATCCCGACCGGGATATCGTGCTGACCGGACGCGATTTCGCGCGCGCGGTCGATGTTCGAGGGGTCGTGCTCGAGCTGGTTTTTGTACACCCTTGAGAGGCCGGCGCTGAACTGCAGGCCGTCCTTGTGATTGAGCAGCTGCACCCGGTTCGGGTCCTGCATCCACGGATCGAGCGCCTTCGGCAGCCATTCCGGGCAGCGCTGCACAATGCGCACGAACGACAGGCCCTTGTGGTGGTAGGCCGCCTTGACGATGTCGAACAGCACTTCCGGAATCCAGTCCACCGCCTGCGCGACGAAGGAGACGTTCTGCACGCCGAGCGTGACCGTCAGCGGATTCAGCGCCTGCAGGTAGCTGCCGCGCGGAGTGGTGTTGCTCTTGGTGCCGATCGGCGAAGTCGGCGAGGCCTGTTTCTTGGTCAGGCCGTAAATCTGGTTGTCATGCAGGAACACCGTGAGGTTCATGTTGTAGCGGATCGCGTGGATCCAGTGCGCCGCCCCGATGCTGGTGCAGTCGCCGTCGCCGGTGTTCACGAACACGGTCAGGTCCGGGCGCGCCATTTTCACGCCTTCGGCCACCGGCAGCGCACGCCCGTGGATGCCGTGGAAACCATAGGTCTTCATGTAATGCGGAAAACGGCTGGAGCAGCCGATGCCGGACACGAACACGGTCTTCTCCGGCCGCAGCCCTTCGTCGCGGCACAGCCTTTGCACTGCTGCCAGAATGGCATTGTCGCCGCAACCCGTGCACCAGCGCGGCACGCCGCTCTGGTAGTCTTCGAGTTCGAAGTGCTCATCGACCATCTGCAGCAGGCAGGCAGTGGCGGAATTGAAGTCGGACATCATGTTCATGGTTCTCTCACCTTTCCCAAGTCAGGGGCTGCTTCATTGTCGCGAAGCGGCTTATTTCTGTTTCAGTTTCTCGGCCATCACGCGGCGGATGGTGCCGGGCTTGATCGGCTGGCCCTTGACCTCGCTCCAGCAGTCGACATCCACCAGGTAGCGCGAGCGCAGCAGGATCGCCACCGATGAATAACGGCGGTTGCTCTCGTCGATGATCTTGTCCTCGGGGCGGTCGCTCCAGTTGCTCTCGATGGTCATGACCTTCTTGAAGCCCTGCATGATTTCCTTGATTCCGGGCGGCAGCGGTTGCAGGAACTGCAGGTGCATCGAGGAAACTTTCTTGCCTTCGGCGCGCATGATTTCGACCGCTTCCTCGATCGCGCCCTTGGTGCTGCCCCAGCCGATCACCAGCAGATCGCCCTTGGCCGGACCGAACACGGTCGGCGCCTTGAGCGTCTTCTGCAGCGCGGCGAGCTTCAGGCTGCGCGCGCGCAGGCTTTCCTCGTTCGTTTCCGAATCGTAGGCAACGTGGCTGTCGCGGTCGTGCGCGAGCCCGGTGAGCGTGTGCATGCCGCCGGGCTGGCCCGGAATGAAGCGGCGCGCGAGGCCGGTGTTCGGATCCCAGTCGTAGGGCCTGGCGCCGGCGGGAACCGGGCTCTGGTCGATCGGCGGCGCCATCCAGGTTTCGGAAAACTGCGGGCGCGCGAACGGCTGCTGCGAAGTGGCGAGGCCGGCGTCGGTCAGCACCACCACCACCATGTTGAACGTTTCCGCGATCTTGCGCGCGGTGATGATCGAATAGAAGCATTCCTCGATGGTGCCCGGCGCCATTACCACTTTCGGCGCGTCGCCGTGGCTGCCGAAGATGGCAGCCATGAGATCGCCCTGCTCCATTTTGGTCGGCTGGCCGGTGCTCGGGCCGCCGCGCTGGACGTTCACCACGACCAGCGGAATTTCACCCATCACCGCGAGCCCGATCCCTTCCTGTTTGAGCGAGTAGCCGGGACCGGAGGTGATGGTCACCGTGCATTTGCCGGCGTAGGACGCGCCGATCGCGAACGCGCAGGCGGCGATTTCGTCCTCGGCCTGGTGCACCATGCCGCCGACCTTCTCGAACACTTCGGACAGATAGTGCGAAGCCGAAGTGGCGGGCGTGATCGGGTACATGGCGCAGATTTCCATGCCCGACGCGAGCACGCCCAGCGCGAGCGAAGTGTTGCCGTTGACCACGATCTGGGGCACGGTGGAGCGCACCGCGGGGATGCTGTAGCAGAAGTCGAGATTGGCTTCCGCCCATGCCTGGCCGGCATTGAGCAGCTTGATGTTCGCGTCCACCACGCTCTGGTCTTTCTTGCCGAACGCGATCACGATCTGATCCACGGCGAGCTTCAGCTCCAGGCTGTAGATGTAGCACAGCATGCCCAGCGCGAACATGTTCTTGCCGCGGCGCGCATCGGCGACGATCTTCTTGCACTCCTCTTCCATCGGAATTTCGTACACCCGGTAGCCCGCTGCCACGAGTTTGTCGTAAGTTTCGGCGTAGGACGCGGCGATCTTGGGATCGGCGTTGGTGCGCCACATGCTCTCCAGCAGAATCATGCAGTCGGGCTTGAGCTCTTTCGCGCGCACCCGTCCGAGCAGCACCTGCTCGTTGAACGCGACCACGAGGTCGGTCTCGTCGCCGCCGTTGGTGATGTATTTGGCGCCGATGCGAATGCGGTTGCCGCTCGCGCCGGCGACGCTGCGCGCCGGCGGACGGATTTCCGCGGGAATGATTTCCGTGGTCCAGATGCCGTTGCCCATCTGCGCGGCGATCGCGCCCAGCGACTGGCCGCACTTCTGCGCGCCCTCGCCCGAGTCGCTGATGATCTCGACGATGTGCTCTTTGAGCTTGATCGCCGCTTTCCTGCCTGCGGGCGCTCCAGCTTTCTTGCCGGGCTTCTTAACCGTCTTCTCTATGGTCATATCGTTCATGTTTTTTCCGTAGCTGCTGTTTGGCCGCTGTTGAGTATGTTTCGCCGCCTGCGTTAATCGCTTGCGCGCATCCTGCCTAGGCGATGCGCACGCGCGCGAAATTGCGCTCGCGCGCGTCGATGCCGAACAAGGTACCGGCGCCCTCCGCGCTGATATAGGGCAGTCCCGGATCGCGGATGCCCAGATAGGCCTTCATGCTGCGCGCCGCCTTGCGCCCGGCGCCCATCGCCTGGATCACGGTAGCCGCGCCGGTGACGATGTCGCCCCCGGCGAACACGCCCGCCACCGAAGTGGCCAGGTTGTCGTCGGCGCCGATATAACCCCATTTGTTCAGCTTGAGCTTGGAGGTCTGGCCCATGATCGGATTCGCATTCGTGCCGATCGCATACACGATCAAATCGGTCTCGAAATCGAATTCGCTGCCTGCGACCGGCACCGGACGGCGCCGGCCGGAGTCGTCGGGCTCGCCCAATTCCATCCTCACGCAGCGCATGCCGCGCACATTGCCCTTGCCGTCGTCCAACACCGCCACCGGAGCGGTGAGCCAGTGGAATTCCACCCCTTCCTGCTCGGCGTGATGCACTTCCTCGGCGCGCGCCGGCGCCTCGGTGCGCGAACGGCGGTAGACGCAGTACACCTTTTCCGCGCCCAGGCGCAGCGACACCCGCGTCGCGTCCATCGCGGTGTTGCCCGCGCCGACCACGGCGACGCGCTTGCCGATCGGCAGCGGCGTATCGAAATTCGGGAAATCCCGCGCGCGCATCAAATTGCAGCGCGTCAAGAGTTCGTTTGCCGAAAGCACGCCGTTGGACGAGTCCCCGGGGATGTTGAGCATGGTCGGATAGCCGGCGCCGACGCCGATGAACACGGCGTGAAAGCCCATCTCGTCGATCATCTGCTCGATCGTGAACAGGCGCCCGACCAGAGTGTTGCATTCGAACTTGACCCCGAGCTTCTTCAGATTGTTGATCTCTGCGTCGATCACCTCGTTGGGCAGGCGAAAATCGGGAATGCCGTATTTCAGCACGCCGCCTGCCTGATGGAAGGCTTCGTAGACGGTGACATCGCAGCCGGCCTTGGCCATGTCGGCCGCGCAGGCCATGCCGGCCGGGCCCGAGCCGACGATGCCGACGCGGAAGCGGTTCGGCTCGATGTACGGGATGTTGACCCAGCCTTCCTTGATCGCGGTGTCGCCGACGAAGCGCTCCATGCGCCCGATCGCGACCGCTTCCAGCGACTCGCCCACGGTGCACACGCCTTCGCACTGGTTTTCCTGCGGGCAGACGCGGCCGCAAATCGAGGGCAGCAGATTGGTGTCGGTGAGGATATCGTAGGCGCCGCGCAGGTTCTTTTCATTGATCTTCTGGATGAACCCCGGAATATTGATGCTCACCGGGCAGCCGGACACGCAGGGCTGGTCCGGGCACATCAGGCAGCGCTCGGATTCGCGCAGCGCTTCTTCCAGGTTGTAGCCGCAGGCCACTTCCTCGAAATTCTTCGCGCGCGCCTGCGCATTCTGCTCGCGCATCGGCGTGCGTTCCTGCGGTATGGTACGAATCGTCTTTTTCTTCGCCATCTTTCTATCCTTTAGAGCAAATTTCGACGGGCGGCTGTCGGCGCCGCGATGCCGCGATGCCGCGATTACTGACTTTGAAGCGGCTCAGCCTCCGGGCGCGTCATCCAACGGATCGGGCAGTTCGAGCAGCTCGGCCTGCTGCACGTGCCCGCGCGCCAGCGCATCGAGCGCGGCTGCGCCGACTTGCTTGGTCATGCGGCAGCTTTCCGACCAGCGCTCGTGGGCTTCCTTCTCGACTTTGGTGTAGCGCGAAAGGCGGACCATCAGGTCGTCGAAATCGACCAGATGACCGTCGAAATCCGGACCGTCGACGCAGGCGAATTTCACCTGGTCGCCGACCTTCACGCGGCAGCCGCCGCACATGCCGGTGCCGTCGACCATGATCGGGTTGACGCTTACCATGGTCTTGATCTTGGCCGCGCGCGTCGCATCGGCGCAGGCCTTCATCATCACCGGCGGGCCGATCGCGACGACTTCGTCGATGTCGTTGTGGCCCGCGAGCGCAACTTTGATGCCGTCGGTGACAAAACCTTTCATCCCGACCGAGCCGTCGTTGGTGCACAGGATCAGCTCGTCGCAGACAGCGCGGAACTTGTCTTCCCAGAACACGAGATCCTTGTTGCGAAAACCGAGGACCCCGATCACGTACGCACCCGCCTCTTTGTAGCCGCGCGCCTGCGGGAACACCGGCGCCACGCCGAGGCCGCCGCCCACGCACACCACTTTTTTCGCCTTGGCGATATGGGTCGGAATCCCCATCGGGCCGACCATGCCGTAGAGCTTGGTGCCGACCTTGCATTCGGCCTGCATCTGCCTGGTGGTCTTGCCCACGGCCTGGATCACCAGCGTGATGGTTCCCTTCTTGCGGTCGAAATCCGCGATGGTGAGCGGGATGCGCTCGCCGTGCTCGTTCAGCATCACGATCACGAACTGCCCCGGCTTCGCGGCCTTTGCCATCAGCGGATGGCGCACCTCGAGCAGGTAAGTGACATCGGAGAAATCCTCGCGCGTCACGATTTCAAAATTGGACATTGCATTCGCCTTCATATCTCGGCCCGCCTTTGCCGGCTTGTCTATCGGGTAATGGGATGGTGGAATCGGCCGGCCCGTCGTCTGTTGCGCCGCTGACGGGCTTTGCAGGACCTGCTTTCGGCTCAACCGAATTCAATCCGGGAGATTGCTTTGAGCCTGTGCCGCGCGCGTGCAAGCACGCCGATTTCCTGGTCTGATGCTTCAACCTGATGCCATTCAACGCGTATCCACCAATGCGACAGGGCAAGTATCTTCCCCTGAGCGCAGGGTGTTTTGACCTAGATCAAACACCCGGAAAGCAAAGGAAAAATGCCTTCAACCCGGTGAATTTGAGAGAGATGCAGCGGGAATGGCGACCACCGCCTCGCGGGTCGAAAGCAGCGCCCTCAGCCGATACCACCATGCTTCATGGCGTGCAGGTACTCGCGAACCGCACAGGTGCATAGCTGGCTGTATCCGAAAGCGACCCGATAGGGACAGCACGCCGGCTCATTGGAGGCCAGGAGCATCACATTGTCGCCGTATGAATACTCGACCGCGCAAACTTGTCGCTTGCCGCAGTGACCGCTCGCAAGGCAGCCGAAGTCGTGTGGACATTGCGTGACTTTTTGTCTGACGCTCTCCGGTATTTCGAATTTCACCGCTACGTCCACCAGATTCGCTCCTCTCCTGCATCCCAGCCGGGCCGGACTTGGTGGATCTAGGCTAGCCCTGCCAATCGCATTTGCAAATAGTCCGAACGATCTAGTCGCGCGTGGACTCACTGGTTTGGGCGCAGAGGAAACATGATGGCGCAGCGAGGTTTGCTGCGTTGCTGGGCAACGCAGATACACGCACTCGGCAATAACGCGAGTGCGCGATCTGCCTTGGCGGTGAAGAGATTGGTAGGGCGTGTAGGGATCGAACCTACGACCAACTGATTAAGAGTCAGCTGCTCTACCAGCTGAGCTAACGCCCCACATGACGAACAGGCTCTGGCAGCGCCTATCCGCTTGAACTGTTGGTAGGCCGTGCCAGATTCGAACTGGCGACCAACGGATTAAAAGTCCGCTGCTCTACCGGCTGAGCTAACGACCCGAAAAGAGGCGCGATTTTAATTTGTCGGGAGTACTTGTGTCAATGAAATCCGCGCTTTTCGCGCCAGAATTCACCCCGATTTCGGCCGAATAAGGCCGAGTTTGGCGAAAAACCTCAGGCTTCCTTGAGCATGCGCGCGTATTGCCATTTCATGGTCAGTGCCGCGCCGGCGACAATCGACAAGAACGTGAGCATGGAGCCCAGCGCCAGCGTGGAAAATCCGGTGATGCCCTGCCCCACGGTGCAGCCCATCGCAGTCACGCCGCCAAAACCCATGAGCACGCCGCCTATCAGGTGATTGGCGGTGTCCTGGGAATCGCGGAAACTTTCCCAGCGGAAATTTCCGCTCGCGAGCGCGTATGCAGCGGAGCCGGCGACGACGCCCAGGGCCGAGGCGATGCCGAAGGTGACGATCCTGCTGGTGTCGGTCCAGAACATGAGCAGTTCCAGCAGATAGGCCTGCGGCGCAACGAAGGACAGCGATTCCAGGCGGCCGCTGTTGGTGGCGACGAAGGCCTCCTGCAGCGTGTTAGGATCTTCGGCCAGATAGCCGAGCTTGCCGCTCACATACCAGCCGCCGATCACCACCAGCCCCACGGTCACGCCGCCGAGGATGCCCTCGAAGTTGCGGCGGAATTCGCGGTCCAGGAACACGAACAGCAGCAGCAGGCCCGCCACCAGCGCGGCTGCGAGCATGAGCATCGATTTCTTGTCCGCGCCGAAGGCGTGGGCCAGGAGCGAAGGCAGATCCTGCCCTGCAGGCAAATGCAGCGCCACCGGGTCGAGCACGGCCACACGGAAGGCCCCGAACACGCCCTTCAGCGTAACGTAGGCCGAGATGCCGAGGAACACGAACACCACCAGCGACTTGAGGCTGCCGCCGCCGATGCGGATCAGCGTCTTGCTGGCGCAGCCCGAGCCCAGGGTCATG
>JAKAIH010000064.1 GCA_021825225.1 Pseudomonadota bacterium | reverse complement strand
GGCGGCGGCGCAGGCGGGCGGGCACGCCACCTTGTTTCGCGCCGCCGACAAGAGCGCGGGCGTGTTCACGCCGCTTGCACCTGCGCTGGCGCGCATCCATCGCAATCTGAAACAGGCCTTCGATCCGGCGGGCATTTTCAACCCGGGGCGCATGTACCCGGACCTATGAGCGGCATTTCACCGCGCTTGCCCGATGCAGACTGATCTCGCCGATTTCATCAAGGACACGCCCGAGGGCAGGGAGGCTGACGCCATCCTGCGCAAATGCGTGCATTGCGGTTTTTGCACTGCGACCTGTCCGACCTATCAGTTGCTGGGCGACGAACTCGACGGTCCACGCGGGCGCATCTACCTGATCAAGGGCATGCTCGAAGGCGCCGCGGTCACGGCCAAGACGCAGCTGCACCTGGATCGCTGCCTCACCTGCCGCGCCTGCGAGACCACCTGCCCCTCGGGCGTGCAGTACGGACATCTGGTCGATATCGGGCGCAAGCTCGCCGAGGAACGCGTGCCGCGCCCTTTGTCTGCACGCCTGCAGCGGCAATTGTTGAGCGTGGTGCTGCCGCGCAGTTGGCTGTTCGGCTCGCTGCTCAAGCTGGGCCGCTGGATGCGCCCGCTGCTGCCGTTTGCGCTGCAGGGAAAGATTCCCGCGGCGGTGCCCGCAGCGGGTACCTGGCCGGCCGCAAGGCATTCGCGCCGGATGCTGGCGCTCGCCGGCTGCGTGCAGCCCGCACTCTCGCCCGACATCAACGCCGCAGCCGCGCGCGTGCTCGACCGCCTCGGTATTTCATTGATCGAGGCGCCGCAAGCGGGCTGCTGCGGCGCGGTGCGCTTTCATCTGAATGCGCAGGAAGATGGCTTGGACGACATGCGCGCGCTGATCGACGCCTGGTGGCCTTTCGTGGACGCGGGCGTGGAGGCGATCGTCATGACTTCCAGCGGCTGCGGCAGCACGGTGAAAGAGTACGGCCATCTGCTTGCGCGCGATCCCGCCTACGCGGCGAAGGCGCAGCGCATCAGCGCGCTGACGCAAGACATCAGCGAAGTGATCGCCGCCGAGGCGGCGCGGCTCGAGCCTCTGCTGGCCGCGGGCAAACCGTCCGCTGCGCCCAAGCTTGCACTGCAACTGCCCTGTTCGCTGCAGCACGGGCAGCAGATCAGGGGCGTGATCGAACGCATACTGCTCGCCGCCGGCTTCGAGTTGACGCCGGTGGAGGACAGCCACCTGTGCTGCGGCTCGGCCGGGACCTACTCCATTTTGCAGCCGCAGCTGGCGGAAAAACTGAAGCTGAACAAGCTCGCCGCTTTGCATGCGGGCTCGCCGCAGGCCATCGTCAGCGCCAACCTCGGCTGCATGAGCCACCTGCAAAGCGGCACTGCGCTGCCGCTGGAGCATTGGATTGTGGCCTTGGAGCGGCGTCTGGCCGGCGTTTAGCCGTGGCAAGACTCAAGGACAGCATTCCGGACCGGCCGGCCAGCCGCGACATCCGCCAGCTCGCGCGCGTCCTCGGCTTTCTCGCGCCCTACCGCAGGCAGGTCGCGATAGCGCTGGTGGCGCTGGTGGTTGCTGCCGGCTGCGTGCTGGTGCTGGGCCAGGGCTTGCGCAGGGTCATCGACGGCGGGTTTTCCAGCGGCGATGCGGCGCTGCTCGACTCGGCGCTGGTGGCGCTGCTCGCGGTGATCGTGACCATGGCGATCGCAACCTACACGCGCTTTTATTACGTCTCCTGGATCGGCGAGCGCGTCACTGCCGATATCCGCCGCGCGGTGTTCGGCCATCTGCTCGATCTGTCGCCGGGTTTCTTCGAGGTCACGCGCACGGGCGAGGTCATCTCGCGCCTCACCAACGACACCTCGCTGCTCGAAGTTGTGATCGGATCGAGTGCCTCGTTCGCGCTGCGCAATACACTGATCATGCTGGGCAGTATGGTGATGCTGTTTGTGACCAGCCCCAAGCTCACCGCGCTGGTGGTGCTGGGCGTGCCTCTCGTGATCGCGCCGATCCTGCTCTACGGCCGGCGCGTGCGCACGCTGTCGCGCGCGAGCCAGGCGCGCGTGGCCGACGTCAGCGTGTACATCGACGAGGCCTTGCACGAGATTCGCACGGTGCAGTCCTACGGCCACGAGAACGAGGACCGCGCGCGTTTCGGCGAGCGCGTCGAACAGGCATTTTCGACCGCGGCCGAGCGCATCCGCCAGCGCGCGCTGCTGATCGCGCTGGTGATGCTGCTCGCCTTCGGTGCGGTGGGCATCATCCTGTGGATCGGCGGCCACGACGTGCTCGCCGGGCGCATCAGCGCCGGCCAGCTTTCGGCTTTCGTGTTCTACGCCGTGCTGGTTGCCGGCGCCTTCGGCGCGGTGTCCGAAGTGGTCGGCGACCTGCAGCGCGCCGCCGGCGCCACCGAGCGTCTGATGGAGTTGCTCGCCACCGAGCCGCAGATCCGCGCGCCGGCAAATCCGCAACCGCTGCCCGAACCCCCGCGCGGTGAAGTGACGTTTGAGAACGTCAGCTTTCACTACCCCTCGCGCCCGGACGCGCTGGCGCTCGCAGATTTTTCGCTCGAAGTGAAGCCGGGCGAAACCGTGGCGCTGGTCGGCCCCTCGGGCGCGGGCAAGTCGACCGTGCTGCAATTGTTGCTGCGCTATTACGATTGCGAGTCGGGTGCGATCAGCCTCGACGGCGTCCAACTGCGCCGCGCCGATCCGCGCAGCTTGCGCACGCGCCTCGCGCTGGTGCCGCAGGACCCGGTGATTTTCGCCGCCTCGGTGCGCGAAAACGTGCGCTACGGCCGTCCCGATGCGAGCGATGCCGCAGTCGAGGAAGCCTGCGCCGCGGCCTATGCGAGCGAGTTCATCGAGCGCCTGCCAGAAGGCATGGACACGTTTCTGGGCGAGCGCGGCGTGCGCCTGTCCGGCGGCCAGCGCCAGCGTTTATCGATCGCGCGCGCGCTGCTCGCCGATCGCGCGGTGCTGCTGCTCGACGAAGCGACCAGTTCGCTCGACGCCGAGAGCGAGCACTATGTGCAAATGGCGCTCGCGCGCCTGATGCAGAACCGCACCACGCTGATCGTCGCGCACCGCCTGGCGACGGTGCAGAACGCCGACCGCATCGTGGTGATGGACGAGGGCCGCATCATCGCCACCGGCACGCATGACGAACTGGTGCGCGAAAAAGGCTTGTATGCGCGCCTCGCTGCGCTGCAGTTCCTGGGCACAGGCGCCGCGCCAGCGGCCGTGGCAAGCCCGTGAAGGCAGTGTTGCTCGGCTTGCTGCTGGTCGCGGCAAGTGCGGCGGCGGGCGACGAGCTGCTGCGCGTCGGCTCCAAGCGCTTTACCGAGTCCTACATACTCGGCGAAATCATCGCGCAGAGCGTCCCCGGCGGCGCCGAGTACAGGCCGGGGCTGGGCAATACCGGCATCGTCTACGCTGCGTTGAAGGCGGGTTCCATCGACGTCTACCCCGAGTACACCGGCACCATCGCGCGCGAGATCCTCGGCATCGACGGCGCGTTCACGCTGGCCGATCTCCAGCGCCGGCTTGCGCCCGAGGGGCTGGGGGTGGGTGTGCCCCTGGGTTTCAGCAACAGCTATGCGCTGGCCATGCGCGAGAGCGAAGCCGAGCGCCTGTCGGTGCGCATGCTGTCCGATCTCGCGCACCACCCGGCGCTGAAGCTCGGCTTGTCGCAGGAATTCATCGCGCGCGCCGACGGCTGGCCGGCGCTGAAGCGCGCCTATGGATTGCCGCAGACGCCCGCGGGCCTGGACCACGGCCTCGCCTACGAGGCCATCGCGGCCGGGAAAATAGATGTCATGGACGTGTATTCCACCGACGCCAAGATCGAGCGTTACGGCTTACGTGTGCTCGAAGATGACCGCAGCGTGTTTCCGCGCTACGACGCGGTGCTGCTGTACCGGCTCGATCTGCCGCAGCGTCTGCCGCAGGCATGGAAAGCGCTGCAGGCTCTGCAAGGCCGGATAGACCAGGGCCGGATGATACGGCTCAACGCCGCCGCGGAACTGGAGCATCAAAGTTTTGCCGACGTGGCCAAGGCCTTCCTCTCCGGCAGCGCCGCGTCCGCGGCGCGCCCGCGCAGCTTTATCAACGCGCTGTTCGGCGGGGATTTCTGGCGGCTCACGCGCGAGCACCTGCTGCTGGTGTTCGTATCGCTCGCAGCGGGCATCGTCATCGCGGTGCCGCTGGGCGTCGTTGCGGCGAGGAGCGAAGCCGCAGCCCAGCCCATCCTCGCCGTCGTCGGCGTGATCCAGACCATACCAGCGCTGGCGCTGCTCGCCTTCCTGATCCCGCTCCTGGGCAGCATAGGCACGGCGCCGGCGCTGCTCGCGCTGTTTCTCTATTCCTTGCTGCCGATCGTGCGCAATACCCATGCCGGCGTCGCAGGCGTGGGGCGCGGCATGCGCCAGGCGGCATTGGCCCTCGGCCTCGCGCCCAGGGACCAGCTGCTGCTGATCGAGCTGCCGCTGGCGGCGCCCGCGATCCTCGCCGGCATCAAGACCTCGGCGGTGATCGGCGTGGGCACCGCCACCATCGCCGCATTCATCGGCGCCGGTGGCTACGGCGAGCGCATCGCGCAAGGCCTGGCGCTGAACGACAATACGCTGCTGCTCGCCGGCGCCATCCCGGCGGCGGCGCTGGCTCTTTTGATTCAGGGCGCGTTCGAGTTGACCGAGCGCTACGCGTTGCCTGCGCTGAAAGTGCGCAATCAGGGGGGGTGAGCGATGGTTGATCTACATCAAACTAGGGATTTTGCGTAAAAGTATAGTACGCAGGTCCCGACCCGCGGCCGCATCCAGCATTCAAAACGGCACTGTCCGAAAGAGCACCAAGCGCGTGGAAATTCCTACTCGGCGGGCGCCGTGGAAGGCAGTTTAGGCAGAAGCAGCGGTTGCTTCAATTGGCGACAACATCCAGCAATAGATAAGGGGGTTTCATGCCTCAGGTCATAGGCGTTCCAAAAGAAACGGCAGCGGACGAAAAGCGCGTTGCTACCGTACCCGAAGTTGTTGAAAAACTCATCAAGCTCGGCTTCAAGGTTGTGGTCCAATCGGGCGCCGGCGATGCGGCGAATTGCAGTGACGATGCCTACCGCGCCGCGGGCGCCGAGATCGCCGAAGGCGCAGCCAAGCTGTGGGCGGCTTCCGACATCGTGTTCAAGGTATGCGTACCGACCGCTGAAGAAGTTGGCTTGATGCACGAGGGTCAGACCCTGATCACCTTCATCTGGCCGGCGCAGAACCCTGAACTGATGCAGCAACTCGCGGCGAAGAAGGTCACCGCGCTGGCCATCGACTCGCTGCCGCGCATGCTCTCCCGCGCGCAGAAGATGGACGCCCTGACCTCCCAGGCCGGCGTCGCCGGCTACCGCGCCGTCATCGAGGCCGCCAACGCCTTCGGCCGCTTCTTCAACGGCCAGATCACGGCCGCGGGCAAGGTGCCGCCCGCCAAAGTCTTCATCGCCGGCGCCGGCGTCGCCGGCTTGGCGGCGATCGGCACTGCAGCCGGTCTGGGCGCCATCGTGCGCGCCAACGACACGCGTGCCGAAGTGGCCGACCAGGTGGTGTCGCTGGGCGGTGAATTCGTCAAGGTCGATTATGAGGAAGAAGGCTCCGGCGGCGGCGGCTACGCCAAAGTGATGAGCGAGGGCTTCCAGAAGGCCCAGCGCGAGATGTACGCCAAGCAGGCCAGGGAGGTGGACATCATCATCACCACGGCGCTGATTCCGGGCAAACCCGCGCCGAAGCTGATCACGGCCGATATGGTGAAGTCGATGAAGCCTGGCAGCGTCATCGTCGACATGGCGGCCGAGCGCGGCGGCAACTGCGAGTTGACCGAGCCCGGCAAGGCGGTGGTGAAGCACGGCGTGACCATCGTCGGCTACACCGACCTGGCCTCGCGCCTGGCCAAGCAGTCGTCGACGCTGTACGCGACCAACCTGTTCCGCCTCACCGAGGAATTGTGCAAGACCAAGGACGGGGTCATCAATGTCAATATGGAAGACGACGCCATCCGCGGCCTGACGGTCGTCAAGGAGGGCAGCATCACCTGGCCGCCGCCGCCGCTCAAGCTGCCGGCCCCGCCGGCAGCCAAGCCCGCGGCGATGCCGGCCAAGGCGCCCAAGCATGGCGAGGCGAGCGCGCCGGCCTCGGGCACAAGCACGGCGATCACCTTCCTCGTTGCCGCGCTGATCTTCGGCGGCATCGGCTACGGCGCACCGCCGGCCTTCCTCGGCCACTTCACCGTGTTCGTGCTGGCAGTCTTCGTCGGTTACATGGTGGTGTGGAACGTCACACCCGCCCTGCACACGCCGCTGATGAGCGTCACGAACGCGATTTCCAGCATCATCGCCATCGGCGCCCTGGTGCAGATTGCACCGCCGATGGTCCAAGCGGCAGGCAACCGGCCCGAGGCTTGGATTCTGGGCCTCGCCGTGGTGGCTATCGCGCTCACCGCGATCAACATGTTCGGCGGATTCGCCGTCACGCAGCGCATGCTGCAGATGTTCCGCAAATAAGGGAAGCGCATCATGTCCGCAACGCTTGCAACTGCCTCCTATATCGGAGCGACCATACTCTTCATCCTCAGCCTCGGCGGTCTCTCGAATCCGGAGAGCTCGAGGCGCGGCAATCTGTACGGCATGATCGGCATGACCATCGCCGTGCTGGCGACCGTCATGGGGCCGCAGGTCACGAAAGCAGGTTATGGCTGGATCGTCGGCGCGATGGCGGTTGGCGCCATCATCGGCATCTACGCCGCGCGCACCGTGAAAATGACCCAGATGCCGGAACTGGTGGCGCTGATGCACAGCCTGGTCGGCCTCGCCGCGATGCTGGTCGGCTTTGCCAATTACATCGATCCGGCGGCCTCGGTGGAATTCACCGGTGCCGCGAAGTCGATTCACGAAATGGAAATCTATATCGGCATCCTGATCGGCGCGGTGACCTTTACCGGCTCGATCATCGCGTTCGGTAAACTCTCCGGCAAGATCGGCGGCAAGACCTTGCTGCTGCCGGGACGTCACTGGCTGAACCTCGCGGGCCTGCTGGTGGTGATCTGGTTCGGGCGCGAATTCCTGCACGCCGAATCGATCGACGCGGGCATGATGCCGCTCGTCGTGATGACCGTGATCTCGCTGCTGTTCGGCATCCACATGGTGATGGCGATCGGCGGCGCCGACATGCCGGTGGTGATTTCGATGCTCAACAGCTACTCCGGCTGGGCGGCGGCCGCGACCGGCTTCATGCTGTCGAATGACCTGTTGATCGTCGTCGGCGCGCTGGTCGGCTCCAGCGGCGCGATTCTGTCCTACATCATGTGCCGGGCGATGAACCGCAACTTCATCAGCGTGATCGCCGGCGGATTCGGCAGCGAGGGCGGAGCGCCTGCGCCCGCGGGTGCAGCGCAGCCGGCGGGCGAAGTCAATCCTATCCTGGCTGCGGAAACGGCGGAACTGCTGCGCGAATCGAAGAACGTCATTATCGTGCCGGGCTACGGCATGGCGGTGGCACAGGCGCAGCACACGGTCTATGAGATCACCAAAGTTCTGCGCGACAAGGGCGTCAACGTGCGCTTCGGCATCCATCCGGTGGCGGGGCGCATGCCCGGCCACATGAACGTGCTGCTGGCCGAGGCCAAGGTGCCTTACGACATCGTCCTGGAAATGGACGAGTTGAACGAGGACTTTCCCGATACCGATGTCGCCATGATCATCGGCGCCAACGACATCGTGAACCCCGCTGCCGAGGAAGATCCGACCAGCCCGATCGCCGGCATGCCGGTGCTGCAAGTGTGGAAGGCCAAAACCTCGATCGTGATGAAGCGCAGCATGGCCACCGGTTATGCCGGTGTGGACAATCCGCTGTTCTATAAAGAGAACAATCGCATGTTGTTCGGCGATGCGAAGAAAATGCTGGACGAAGTGCTGGCCGCGCTCAAAGCCTGAGCGCCGACCAGTGATGCACAGCGACGGCCGCGCCCGCGAGGACGCGGCCGTTTTTTCTTGAGTGTTGGCGTTGCGCGTGCGGGTCGGGGGGTGCGTACTGCGGCCGCTGTATAATCGCCGCGTCTTGAGGAGAGGGGGAGAAATGAACCAAACGCGTAGAGCGGCCTCGTTGCCGCGTCTGGCACTCGTTGCCGTTGCAGTGCTCGCCGCAGGCGGATCGGCGTTCGCCGCCGACGGCGCCGCCGGCCCGGCCAATCCGGCCGTGTTCGGCATCCCGCTCGATTTCATCCTGTTCGCGCTGACCCTGCTCGGCGTGGCGCTGTTCCACAACCACACTTTGCGCGTGGGGCTGAGCGGCTTGGCAGTCATCACGATCTACAAACTGCTGTTCACCGGATTCAAGGACGGCCCCGGCATTCAGGGACTGATCTCCCATTTCGGCCACGAATGGGTGATCCTGACCAACCTGCTGGGCTTGCTGCTCGGGTTTTCGCTGCTGTCGCGGCATTTCGAGAAGACGCACATTCCAGCGGTGCTGCCGCGCTTCCTGCCGCACGACTGGAAAGGCGGCTTCATCCTGCTGGTGATGGTGTTCGTGCTGTCGTCCTTCCTCGACAACATCGCCGCCGCGCTGATCGGCGGGGCGATGGCGCATACGCTGTTCCGCGCCAAGGTGCACGTCGGCTATCTCGCCGCCATCGTCGCCGCTTCGAACGCGGGCGGCTCGGGCAGCGTGGTCGGCGATACCACTACCACCATGATGTGGATCCACGGCGTGGCTCCGAGTGCAGTGTTCCACGCTTACGCCGCGGCGGCGGTGGCGCTGGTGGTGTGCGGCATCCCGGCGGCGCTGCAGCAGCACAAGTATTCACCGATCATCAAGCACGAACACAGTCATATCCGCATCGACTGGCCGCGCGTCGGCATCGTCGCTCTGATCCTCGTCTGCGCCATCGTCGCCAATGTGATCGTCAATGTCGAATACAGCGAAATTTCGGACCGCTTTCCGTTCATCGGCGCGGCGGTGTGGATCGCGATCCTCGCGAGCGTGCCCTTGCGGCGGCCCGACTGGGAACTGCTGCCCGAGGCGTTCAAGGGCTCGATCTTCCTGCTGTCGCTGGTGACCTGCGCTTCGATGATGCCGGTGGAAGCGCTGCCGCCCGCGTCCTGGCACTCGGCCTTCGGCCTGGGCTTCATCTCGGCCGTGTTCGACAACATTCCGCTGACCGCGCTCGCGCTGAAGCAGGGTGGCTTCGACTGGGGCATGCTCGCCTACACCGTGGGCTTCGGCGGCTCGATGATCTGGTTCGGCTCCAGCGCTGGCGTGGCGTTGTCCAATATGTACCCGGAAGCGAAATCGGTCGGCAATTGGGTGAAGCACGGCTGGCATGTGACGCTTGCCTATATGGTCGGCTTCGCCGTGCTGATGCTGACCTTGGGCTGGCGGCCGACGCCGGAGCGCGGCGATCCGCCTGTCGCGAACCCGCCTGCCGCCGCGGTTGTCGTGCCGCTGCGCTAAGTGCCTTCTGCCTCGAGCCGGAGGGGCCTGGGCCTTCCGGGTGAGGCAGACCTCCTGGGGGTGCTTCTGCCTCACGGAAATAGAAGCCTTCGGACGTGTCGCTTCACGTTCTCCTGAATTCGCGGCCATTTCGCAATCCGAAATGGCCGCGCGGAGTCCTTGCCAAGACGGGCGCACAGCTGCGCCCACGCTCCCCTGAGTCAGGCCGCGGCCAAACACCGCTTCGCACACAGCATAAGTAGTTTCCCCGATTGACTTAGGTCAAGCTATCAAGTCGAAAAATTGATTTTGCTCAAGCGAGGGTATAGGATTTGCCGGTCTCATGGAGTACCCGGGG
>JAKAIH010000063.1 GCA_021825225.1 Pseudomonadota bacterium | reverse complement strand
GAGATGGTGGGCTTAAGCGAGGCGCTTCACAAAAAGCCGGCGGAACTCTCCGGCGGCATGAAGCAGCGCGTCGGCATCGCGCGCGCGTTCGCGATCGAGCCGAAAATGCTGCTGCTCGACGAGCCTTTCGGCGCGCTCGACGCGCTCACGCGCGGCACGATCCAGGACGAGCTGCTGAAAATCGTGCAGGCCACGCGCCAGACCGTGTTCATGATCACGCACGACGTCGACGAGGCGATCCTGCTCGCGAACAAGGTCATGCTCATGAGCAACGGCCCGCACGCGAAAATTGCCGAAATCGTCGAGGTCACCATGCCGCGCAGCCGCACCCGCGCCGGCATCCACCACGATCCGCAGTACTACCGCATCCGCAACCACCTGGTCGATTTTCTCGTCAACCGCTCCAGGAACTACGCCGGCGCACGCACGGTACACGACGCGAAAATCCCGCCCGTGGTCCGGCCCGGCCTGGAAGGCGAGCGCGCACCGGTGCTGGCGCTGCCGCTGGACAAGCCGGCGGCGCAACTGAAGCAGGTCATCAATCACTGAATGGAGAAACAGCATGAACCGCAACGACGTAACTGAAATGATCATCGCCGCCAAGATTCAGAAAGGCATCAAGTGGGGAGACGTCGCCAGGAAAGTCGGCCTGTCCAAAGAATGGGTGACCGCCGGCTGCCTCGGCCAGATGACGTTCGACAAGAAACAGGCCGCCCTTATCGGCAAGACTTTCGGCCTGCCGGCAGAGGCGGTGGCGCTGCTGCAGACCGTGCCGTACAAGGGCTCGCTGCCCACTGCCGTGCCCACCGATCCGCTGATCTACCGCTTCTACGAGCTGGTCAACGTGTACGGCACGACGTTCAAGGAACTGATCCACGAGGAATTCGGCGACGGCATCATGTCGGCGATCGACTTCAGGATGGATCTGCAGCGCGAGCCGAACGCCGCCGGCGACCGCGTGAATATCGTCATGTCGGGCAAATTCCTGCCGTACAAGACTTACTGAGCGCGCGCGCCGGCGCCGCGATCGTCCTCCGCGTTCGCGTTTCGGCTCCGCATCCCATCGCCACTGGGCGGCGGTTGACGCCGGGCTCTTGGCTTTGGTAACGTTCGAACGCCCCGCGTCCCCGGTCGCGGGCGCTGCGGTACAATCCACGCAATCAACACGGCAGCGTGCATCCGTGCGCGCCATCCAGGAGGATCAAATCATGCGGCTTATCCGAAATTTTGCGGGCATGGCGGCTTTGGGCGCGCTGCTCGCGACTGCGGCATTCCCGGCGGCGGCCCAGGACATCAAGGCCGGTTCGATCACCAACAGTCCGCCGATGATCTCCTACGCTTCGGACGGCACCACGCTGCAGGGCGTGATCGTCGATCTCGCCGCGGCGATGAGCAGGCAGATGGGGCGCAAGATCGCGTTCGAGTCGATTCCGTTCCCGGGCCTGCTGCCGGCGATGGAGGCCAAGCGCATCGACGTCGTGTTTTCGCTGATGAACGACACGCCCGAGCGCGAGAAGCTCATCGACTTCGTCGACTTCTTCAACCTGAGCACGATGCTGCTGATCCGCAAAGGCAACCCGGAGCACGTGGAGAGCCTGGAGACGCTGTGCGGCAAGACCGTGTCCACGGTGCAGGGTTCGACCCAGATTGTGCTGGTCGAGCAGGCGAGCGCCAAGTGCACCGCGGCGGGCAAGCCCGCGATCCAGAATCTGCAATACGCGCAGCCCGCCGATGCGCGCACGCAGGTGCAGACCGGGCGCGTCGCCGCTTTCCTCGGCAATTCGCCGGTCATGGTGTATCTGGCCAAGACCGCGGGCGAGGGCAAGATCTTCGACGTGGTGCAGGGGCATGTTTACCAGCCGGTGCCGCTGGGCATAGGCGTGGCCAAGTCGAACACCCAGCTGCGCGACGCGCTGCAAAAATCGCTCAATGCGCTGATCGCGAGCGGCGAGTATCGCAAGATCCTGGAGCAGCACGGCGTAGAGAGCGGCGCCGTGACTTCGGCCACGATCAACGGCGGCGCCAACGTCAAGCTGTAGCGGGCGCATGGCGCAGCGCTTATGACCCGCGTCGTCCCGCTGCGGCGCCCCTGGCTCTGGCTGGGGAGCGCGGTGGTGGCCATCGCCGCGGCGCTGCTGGCGCTCTCCATCTATCGCAATCCGAATATCCAGCACGGCGTGATCCTGCAGTACCAGTTCGCGCCGGCGATCCTCGCGGGCCTGCGCACGACGGTGGTGCTGGCGCTGCTCGCGGCGCTGATCGGCATGGTGCTCGGCGTGCTGCTCGCGGTCATGCGCCTGTCGGCGAGCCCGGTGCTGCGCCTCGCGAGCGGTTTTTACACCTGGCTGCTGCGCGGCACGCCTTTGCTGGTGCAGATCCTGATCTGGGGCAACCTCGCGCTGCTGTTCGAGCATATCGGGCCGTTCCGCACCAACGACCTGCTCACGCCCTTCGTCGCCTCGGTGATCGCGCTCGGCCTGAACGAGGGCGCGTACATGGCGGAAATCGTGCGCGCCGGCATCATCGCGGTCGATCGCGGCCAGAACGACGCGGCGCTCGCGCTGGGCATGTCGCACCCGCTCGCGCTGCGGCGCATCATCCTGCCGCAGGCGCTCAGGGTGATCATGCCGCCAGCGGGAAACCAGTTCATTTCGCTGCTGAAGGCGACTTCCCTGGTGTCCGTGATCGCCGGCGGCGACATGCTCACCGCGGCACAGAACATTTCCTCGGCCAACCTGCATACCATCGAGCTGATGCTGGTGGCGACGTTCTGGTACCTGGTGCTGACGACGATCGCGAGCCTGGGCCAGCATTACATCGAGCGCCGCCTGGGCAAATCCGGAGTGGGCATCCATGCCACCTCCTGAGACGGGGCAGCCGATGCTGCGGGCGCAGGATGTGCACAAGCGCTACCGCCACGAAGAGGTGCTCAAAGGCATAGACCTCGAGGTCGCGAGCGGCGAGGTACTGTGCCTGATCGGGCCGTCGGGTTCGGGCAAGAGCACCTTCCTGCGCTGCATCAACCATCTGGAGCGCATCGACGCCGGGCGTCTGTACGTGGACGGCGCGCTCGTCGGCTATCGCGAGCGCGGCGACTGCCTCTACGAAATGCACCCGCGTGAAATCTGCCGCCAGCGCGCCGATATCGGCATGGTGTTCCAGCGCTTCAACCTGTTTCCGCACCTGACGGTGCTGCAGAACGTGATCGAGGCGCCGCTCAAGGTGCGGCGCGAAGCGAAGGCCGAGGCGGTGGAGCGCGCGCGCGCGCTGCTCGCGCGCGTGGGCCTCGCGGACAAGGCCGACGCCTATCCGAGCCGGCTCTCGGGCGGCCAGCAGCAGCGCGTGGCGATCGCACGCGCGCTGGCGATGCGGCCGAAGCTGATGCTGTTCGACGAGCCGACTTCCGCGCTCGATCCCGAGCTCGTGGGCGAAGTGCTCGGCGTGATGCGCGGGCTTACCGAGGATGGAATGACCATGATCGTCGTGACCCATGAAATGGCGTTCGCGCGCGATGCCGCCGATACCGTGGCCTTTATGGACGCCGGGGTGATCGTCGAATCGGGTCCGCCGCGCGAAATTCTCTCGCATCCGCGCCACGAGCGTACGCGCGGCTTTCTCGCGCGCGTGATCGGAGCGCACCAGTGAGCGCGAGCCGGCTGGTGCTGCTCGGGACCGGCGGCGGTCCCACCCCCAAGGTGACGCGCTCGGCGCCGGCGTTCGCGCTGGCCGTCGACGGGGTGACCTATATCGTCGATTGCGGCAACGGCGTCGCGCGCCAGATGGCGAAAGCATCGCTCCCGTTTCGCTCGCTGCGCGCGGTGTTTCTGACCCATCACCATTCGGACCACAACGCCGACTACGGCAATCTGTTTCTGCTGCTGTGGGCCGCGGGACTGAAGGCGCCGGTCGATGCCTACGGGCCGCCGCCGCTCGCGCGCATGACCGAACAGTTCCTCGAACTCAACGCCTACGACATCGCCACGCGCATCGCCGACGAAGGGCGCCCGCCGCTCGCGCCGCTGATCCGGGCGCACGACATCGCCGCTGCGGGCGAGGTGTACCGGGATGAACGCGTGCGCGTGACCTGCACGCTGGTGAAGCATCCGCCGGTGGTGCCGGCGTTCGCGTTTCGCTTCGATACGCCCGACCGCTCCATCGTGTTCTCGGGCGACACCGCGCCCTGCGACAGCCTGGTCGAACTCGCGCGCGGCGCCGACGTGCTGGTGCACGAAGTGATGTACGAGCCGGCGCTGGATGAGATCTGCGCCCGGCTCGACAATGCGACCCGGCTGCGCCAGCACCTGCTCGACAGCCACACGACTGCGGACCAGGTAGGTGTGGTGGCGCGCGACGCCGGGGTGAAGTGCCTGGTGCTGTCGCATTTCGTTCCTGCCGAAAACGTCGCCGACGAACTATGGCTCGCAGCCGCCGCGCGCAATTTCAGCGGCGAAATCGTGCTCGGTCGCGACCTGATGGAGCTTTGAACGCCGCGACCGAAGTCCGCGCAGGCTGATTGCAGGAAAGACGTCCAGGCCCCGTCCCGAAAATCACACAAGGAGCAAGCAAGCATGATCCACGTCGTCGCCGTCATTACCGCCAAACCCGGCATGCGCGCGTCCATTCTGCAGGCGTTTCAGGCCAACGTCCCAGCGGTCAAGGCCGAAGCCGGCTGCATCGAGTACGGCGCCGCCGTCGATTTCGAGGACGGCCCCAAGTTTCAGACGAAGTACGGTCCCGACACGCTGCTGGTGATCGAGAAATGGGCGAGCATGGATGCGTTGAAGGCGCATGCAGCCGCGCCGCATATGGCAGCCTACGCGGCGAAGACCAAAGACCTCATCGCGAGCCGGCTGATCCACATCCTCTCGCCGGCGTAGGGCCAGGGACTTTAAGCCGGCACCGTCTCGCCCAGCGCCACTGGCTGGAAATCGACCTTCGACGGCACGTCGGGCGCGAGACGCATCACGCGTGCGCCCAGGTCCATCACCACCGAGGCGACCGTTTCTATGCAGGCTTCGGGCGCGAGCGCGGGGTCCGGGCTGCGGCAGATCGACAGGAAGCCGTCGGTTTCGTCGCGCAGCATGCGCTCGAGATCGGCGCTGGAGAATTTGCCCTGGTGCGCACTGGTGAGTGCGCTGATGCGCGCCAGGCGCGGCACGGTCGACAGGCTGGGCGCGAGCGAGGCCTGGTGCTTCGCCGCGGCCGGGGCGAGGAAGTGGTTGGTGTGGCACAGCGCCGCATCCGCACCGCGGATCACCTCCAGGCCGCGCGGCGAGAATTCCAGCGCCGCGGTGGCGCCGGAGGCGTCGGCGCACAGCACATTGGACGAGGCGCCGAAACCGAGTTTGGCTGCGAATGCGATCGCTTCGTCCACGCTCGGGCGCGCGAGCAGCGCGCGCAGCAGCACGTGCACCGGCACGCCGGCTCGCGTGCCGTCGTCGGCCGAGCGCAGGATGTTGAGGCAGACGCCGAAGCCGCTGCGATTGAAGCCGATCTTGGCCAGCATGCCTGCCTCGGTCAGCGTGAGGCAGGAGGCGCCCTCGGCGTCGTGCACGCGCAGCAGCACCAGCGCCGCGCGCTGCGCGCCCAGCCAGTCCCAGTTCTGCGCCAATAAGGTCGTGCCGCTCGCGCTGTGCGCCGGCTTCACCGCGACCGAGGTGCATTCGCCCCAGTCGGGCACGCCGCCTTTCAGATTGGCGGCGGCGATGCTGCTTCGATCCGGATGCGGCTCGCCCGGGTAGCTTGGCGGCAGGATTTCGGTGCGCGCATTGAGCGCGAGGATTTCATTGACGTGCCGGCCGGCGCCGGCCGCGATGCCTTCGATCTCCGCCAGCAGCGCCGCATCGAGCGCGCCGATGATGTCGCGGTAGCCCGAGCCCAGGCGCTGCGCGCCCTGCCAGTCTATGCCGCAGTAGGCGAACAGGCGCGCATAGGTCGCAATCGAGCGCTCGATGCGCGCGCGCGCTTTCAGTCCATGCTGCAGCCCGCGCTCGCGCGCGGAGCCGGAAACGTCGATCAGCGGAAACATGCCGCGGTTCTCCTCGGGATCTGCTGCCGGCAATGATAATACTTCGACCGGGATCGGGCACCGGGCCGCAGCGCGCATGCGCGCGGGCCGGGTGGGCTATTGCACCAGAGGCGGCTGCACGTTAAGCACCAGCCAGAACAGCCCGAGCCTGCCGGTGGCATCGAGAAACTCGTCGAAGGAGACGGGCTTTTGCACGTAGGCATTGCAGCCGCCGCGGTAGCAGCCGAGGACGTCGGAGTCTTCCACCGATGTCGTCAGCACCACCACCGGCAGGAGCGCGGTGCGCGGCGTGGAGCGGATGCGCTTCAATACTTCGATGCCCGGCACCTTGGGCAGGTTCAGGTCAAGGATCACCATCGCGGGCAGTTGCGCCGGCTTGGCTCCGCCCGTGTCGGTTCCGCAGAGGTAGTCCAGCGCCTCCGCGCCGTCGCGCGCCACCACGATTTTGTTGGTAATGCGGTTGCTCCTGAACGCGCGCACGGTGAGTTCGGCATCGTCCGGGTTGTCCTCCACCAGCAGTATTGCTGCTTGCTGCATCGGCGTCTCCTGGGGAAATCTGGTGATGGTGACCAGTTCGGTAGTGTGAAATCCTGCCCGGCGTAAGTTTAGCGCAGAAGCAATATCGAAGCCGGGCATGCTGCCGAAGGCTGGCTGTGACGGTCCCCCGCGACTGGCGAAATCGGCGCATCATGCGGGCCTCGCACTGCGCCTTTCCGGCGCCGCGCGAAAGCCACGGAGCCGCCTCTGCCATGACCGTGCCGGCCGCAGTGCTGCTGGTCCTCGACACCAATGTCGTCCTCGACTGGGTCGCCTTCGACGATGCGCGCGTGCGGCCCCTCGCGGCCGCGATCGAGCGCGGCGCGCTGCGCACGGTGACCAGCACCGCCTGCCTGCAGGAGCTGCGGCGTGCCCTGGGCTACGCGCAGCTGAAGCTGGACGCCCCGGCGCAGGCGCGTGCCTATGCACGTTACCTGAGGCATGTGACGCTGTTCGAAATCCCCGAGCCTGCGCCAAGCATGAATTTGCCTCGCTGCGAGGATGCGGACGATCAGAAATTTCTCGAACTCGCCTGGCATGCGCGCGCGAGCCATCTGCTCACGCGCGACAAGGCCCTGCTCAAGCTCGCGCGCGAGCTTGAGCGCTCGGCTTGTTTCACCGTACTCGCGCCCGATGCATTCCTGCGCTCGGCGCCGGAATTGGCGCAGGGCTGAATCGCGGAGAATGGCGCCAGCCGGGCCGCTTCGGCCGGTATCGCGGTAGCGGCGCGCTTCCCGACCGGCGCGGCCTGACCTGAAAGCCGGCAACGTGGCAAAATCGTGCCCTTATGGCGGATAGCAAACCCTGGGCTTTCGACGAATCGCTGCAGCCGCGCGAGGACGAGGTCGGCTTCGATCTCGCGCGGGTGCTGGACGCGGTGGTGCTGCTGCGTGCGGAAATTCCCGAGGATGCCTTCACCGGCGGCATACTCGGCACCGAGCGCGAAGGCTACGGCGTGGTGATCCGCGAGGATGGGCTGGTGCTCACCATCGGCTATCTGATTACCGAGGCCGAGAACATCTGGCTCACGACCAATGCCGGGGCGGTGGTCGCCGGCCACGCGCTCGCCTACGACCAGGCTACGGGCTTCGGTCTGGTGCAGCCGCTGGGTAAGCTGCGCGCCCCGCCGCTCGAGCGCGGCTCCGCCGCCGCAGTGAACGCCGGCGACGAAGTGTACGTGATCGGCCACGGCGGACGCTCCCACTCGCTCAAGGCCAGGCTGGTGGCCAAGCGCGAGTTCGCCGGCTACTGGGAATATCTGCTGGAGGAAGCGCTGTTCACCGCGCCGGCGCATCTGCAATGGGGCGGCGCGGCGCTGGTGGATCAGGACGGACGCCTCGCCGGCATAGGCTCGCTGCTGGTGCAGGAAGTGGCGGGCGAGAAATCGGCCCAAGGCAATATGTTCGTGCCGATCGACCTGCTCGAACCCATACTCGGCGAGCTGCTCGCGCACGGGCGCGCGGCGGGCCCGCCGCGGCCCTGGCTGGGAATGTACACGCAGCAGGCAGAAGGGCGTCTGATCGTGGGCGGCCTCGCTCCGGGCGGCCCGGCCGAGCGCGCCGGGGTGCAGGCCGGCGACCTGGTGCTGGGCGTCGCGGGCGGGCGCACCAGCAGTCTCGCCGATTTCCTGCGCAGGGTATGGCGCCTGGGCGGTCCCGGCGTGGAGGTTCCCCTGATGCTCGCGCGCCAGGGCGACGTGCTGCGTCTCAGCGTGCGCGCGGGCGACCGCAACGACTTCCTGAAAAAACCGCGGCTGCACTGAGCGCGCTGCCCCGCGGCGCCTGCGCGCGCGCCGGGCTTAAGCCAAGGCCGCCGGCACGGCTCCTTTGCGGATCGCCGGCACCAGCGGCGGCTGGCCGGTTTCCCTGAGTATGGCCTGCGCATCGCTCGAGAGCAGGAAGCGCACGAACTGCGTCGCCAGCTGCGCGTTGCGCGCACTGCCCGGAACCGTCGCCGCGTTGCGTATCGCCTCGCTCATGTTGACGCTGTCGGGAAAGCGCAGGATATCGACCTCCTTGCGCGCGGCCACGGCCGCAGAATAGTAGACAACGCCCGCGTTCGCGCGTCCCGTCGTCACCGCGTTGACCACGTCGGGAATGGTGGCGGGCCGGTCCGGATCGGCCGGCGCGTTGTCGATGATCTGTTGCGCGAGCTCGGGCCTGCCCTCCTGCGCCGCCGCGCGCTTGAGGAACTCGATCGTGCGGCCGCAGGCGAGATCGTTTTCGCCGGTCACGCGCGCGAACTTTACTTGCTCCCCGGCGAGGTCGCTGACCCGGCGCAGGCCCAGCGGATTGCCGCGCGCGGTGACGAGCACCATTTCGTTGGCCGAGAACACGACATACCAGCTCGCCGCATCCTGATCCGAGCCCGCGGGCTTCTTGTGCATCAGGTCCTGCTCGATCACGGCGGGCGAGGAGGGCGCGAACACGTCGCAGGCCTCGCCTGCGAGGATGCGCCGGGCGAGATCGCGCGACACGCCGGAGACGAGCTTGAGGCTGATGCCGGCATGTTTCGCCTCGAACGCCTGTTTCAGCGCGCGCATCGGACCGGCAAGGGAATCGGCGTGGAATACGTTCAGTTCAGTGGTCATGGCATGGGTAAGCAGGAGTTTGGAAAGCGGGACCGGGCGCGGCCGGGACTCAGGAGTAGGTAATCGCCTCGCGCCTGTCGCTGCGCTCCAGGTGCGGCACGCAGTTGAAGCTGATCAGACGCATCGAGCGCGGGCTGAAGAAAATCTCGCAGAAGCCGGAGTTGCGGAACTGCAGGTTGAGTTCGATCGCCGTCTGCGCCGGTGCCTGCAGCAGGTCGGCGACGCCGCGGCCGATGGCGCCGCCCGAAGTCGCGGCCAGCACGTTCGCATCCTCGGGCAGGCCGGCACAGGCGCTCGCCATCGCGGCGGCGATGCGAGCGCCGAATTCGCCCCAGGTCTCGGGCAATTCGCCCTGCAGCTTGTCTTCGGACCAGGCTGCGAGCGCCGCCTTGATGGTGCGGTAGACCGAGCGCACGTCGCCCTTGGCGCGCGCCGCGGCCCATTCGTCGCCGAGATAGGCCTTGTACAGCGCTTCGCCGGAATACTCGTTCCAGCCGGGGTGTTCCGCGGCGGCGAGCGCAGAGCCCATGGTGCCGAGGATCGTGCGCGCGGTTTCGCGCTGGCGCTCCAGCGTGCCGCACACCACGCGTGCGAACCCGATGCCGCGCTCGGCGAAATATTCACCCAGCCACTCCGATTGCCGCCGCCCGAGCGCGCTCAGGCGGTCGTAATTCTCTGCGGCGAAGGAGGCCTGGCCGTGACGGACCAGATACAGG
>JAKAIH010000062.1 GCA_021825225.1 Pseudomonadota bacterium | reverse complement strand
GCAGGTGCTGGTAGCGTTGGGCACCGGACAGCGTCAGCATTTCGTCGGCGCGGCTCGCCGGAAAGCGCCGGCGCGCCTTGCCCGGGTGGGTCAGGTTTTCCACCGCGACGGTGAGCCGGCGCGAACCGCGCCACAGCGGGGTCAGGCGCCAGCGCGCCAGAGTCTCGGCGCGGCGCATGTGGTAGAACCTGCGATAGCCGGCGAAAGCCTCGTCGCCGCCGTCGCCGGTGAGCGCCACGGTAACGCTCTTCCTCGCGAACTCCGACACGTAGTACGTCGGCATCAGCGAATTGTCGGCCATGGGTTCGCCCAGGTGCTCGACCAGTTGCGGCAGCAGGGCCACCGCCGCCGGCTGCACCGTCATCTCGTGATGCTCGGTGCCGAGATGGCGCGCGACTTCGCGCGCATACGGCAGCTCGTTGAAGCGTTCGTCCTCGAAACCGATGGCATAGGTCTTGACGGGGTCGGAGGCGAGCCGCGCCATCGCCGCGACGGTGATGCTCGAATCGACGCCGCCCGACAGGAACGCGCCCAGCGGCACGTCGCTGACCAGGCGGATGCGCGTGGCCTCGAGGAATTTCTCGCGCAGCGCCTCGCAGGCTTCGCCGAAGGACAGTTTGGAGCGCTGCGAATGATCGATGTCCCAGTAGCGCCACACGCGCTCGAGCTTGCCCTCGCGCACGATCATCGCGTGCGCCGGCGGCAGCTTCTTCACCGCGCGAAAACCCGACAGCGGCGCCGGGATGTACTGGAACGTGAGGTAATGGTCCAGCGCGGCGTAATCGGGCGCGCGCGACAGCTCCGGCTGGATGCGAAACAGCGTCGCGATCTCCGAGGCGAAAGCCACACCTGCCTCGGTTTCGGCATAGACCAGGGGCTTCACCCCGAGGCGGTCGCGTGCGAGCGAAAGCGTGCGCGTCTGCCGGTCCCACACCGCGAACGCGAACATGCCGCGCAACCGCGCGAGGCAGCGCTCGAAGCCCTCGCGCTGGAACACGCGCAGCAGCACCTCGGTGTCGGAATGGCCGGCGAAGGTCTCGCCCTGCGCTTCGAGTGCCGCGCGCAACTCGGGAAAGTTGTAGATCTCGCCGTTGAATGCGATGACATAGCGCCCGTCCGGGCTTTGCATCGGCTGATGACCCAGCTGCGACAGGTCGATGATGGAGAGCCGATTGAAGCCGAGCGCGGTCCAGTCGTCGCGCCAGACGCCGCTGTCGTCCGGGCCGCGGTGGCGCTGGCGCTCGAGCGCCGCGTCCAGGTCGGGACGGAAGGCCGTGCCCGCGCGCGCGGCGAAACCTAGGATGCCGCACATGGCTTCGCCCCCCCTTGCAGCAGTTGTTCCAGCCGCGCCGCGTTGGCGGCCCAGGTGAATTCGGCCACGACGCGCGCGCGCGCCGCGGCGCCGAGCGCGCGCATGCGCTCCGGTTGCGCCAGCAAAGCTGCGATGGCCTCGCGCCAGGCGCCGACCTCGCCCGGCGGCAGCAGTTCGCCGGTCACGCCGGGGACCACGATCTCGGTCATGCCCCCCTGGCGCGAGGCCAGCACCGGCAGCGCGCAGGCCATGGCTTCGACCAGGGTGATGCCAAAGGACTCTTCGCCCAGCGAAGGCTGCAGCAGCAGCTCCGCCTGCGCCAGCAGCTGCGGCAATTGCGCGTGCGCGATGCGCCCGCAAAAATGCACCCGTTCGCCCAGGCCCAGCTGCGCCGTCTGCTCGCGCAGGCGCGGCTCGTCCGGGCCTTCGCCCACCACCAGGTAATGCACGTCGCGCGGCAATTGCGGCAGCAGATCCAGGATCACGCGCAGGCCTTTCCAGCCGACCAGCCGGCCCACGCTCGCGAGCACGCGCGCGTCCCCGGGAAGACCAAGCCTGAGTCGCAGCTGCGCATCGCGCTCCTGCGGCTGGAAGCGCTCGACATCGACGCCGTTATGCACCACCTCCACCTTGCGCCCGTAGCGTGCCTCGACCTGCGCCGCATTGTAGCGGCTGGTGGACAGCCAGTGATCGATGCTGCCGGCGAACCAGCGGTCGCCGAAATAGAACTCGGTGCCGCCGGAGCGGAATATGGTCTGCGCCGCGAGGCCTTTTTTGCGCGCCTGCCACAGGATGGGAAAATCGAAGGGCTTGTTCACTATCACCGCGTCGTAGCCTGCGTCGACCAGATGCGCGAGCGAATGGCGCGCGAAGGACAGGCGTTCCATCAGGCGGCGGAAACGCGTGCCGAAGTCCGGCCATTGCTGCTCGCGCCGGAACGGGAAGCGCAGCAGCTCCACTTCCTCATGGCGCGGCTCGCCGCCGAGTCCCGCGACGATGCTGACGCGGTGCCCGCGGCGCGCGAGCGCGCGCCCCGCTTCCCAGCAATAGGTTTCCAGTCCGCCCTGGATGAAGCTCGCCGTCACATTGTAGAAACAGATTTTCATGCGTTCGCAGCGTCGCGCTTGCCTGCGTCTTGCCTGCCTCGGGCGTGTTGCGCGTAGCCGAGCAGCATACCGGCGATGGACCAGAACAGCAGGGACAGGTCGCGCTGGAAGAAGTCGTTGGTCAGATTGCGCGCAACCACGCCCACGACCAGCAGCACGCCGCAAATGCCGGCCAGGGCGACAACGCGATCCTCGTCGCGGCTCAGGATCCAGAATTTTTGCAGCAGCGCGGCGAACAGCCACAGCAGCGCGACCATCCCCGGAAGTCCCATAGCCATGCCGTAATTCAGGAACACGTTGTGCGCGTGCCACACCGCGGGATATTTCTGCGACAGCAGGTCCGGGTAGGCTTTCTTCATGACCTCCCGGCCGAAGCCCTTGCCGGCGAGGGGATGCTCGGCGATCCGCGCCGCGACCGCCGGCCAGGTGGCGAGGCGCGGATCCTGCGTCCAGCCTCCGGTGTCGCGCTTCACGGTCGCGCCAGCGGCCGCCAGCACCGACAGCACGACGGCGGCCGCGCCGAGCGCGCGCAGGCGCGGCGCCGAAATCGCGATGTAGCCGCGTGCGCGCAGCAGGTACAGGGCGACGAGGGCCTGCAGCCCGAACACCAGCCAAAACGCGCGCTGCCCGGCCAGCGCCGCGACGATCAGCTGCAATGCGATCAGGCCGGCAATCAGGCTCCAGCGCTGCCGGTGCTGCAGCGTGCCGCCCGCCCACAGCAAGGCCGGGAGCAGCGCGAGCACGTAGGTGCTGTAACTGCCCGAGCCGCCGGCGAGCCCGCGCTCGTTCCAGTAGGCCGAAGCGGAAAACGCATATTCCCACAGCGCGAATGCGGCGAGGACCGCACTGCCGAGGATCAAAGCCTTGCTGAACAGGGCGGCATCGGCGCGCGCGCGCGTCAGGGTAAGGAAGACGAGGTAGGCCGCCAGGGCATAGCCGATTTCGCTCTTGATCTCGCCCAGCGAATAGGCCGGGTCGACCGCGGTGGCCAGAGAGAACAAGGCGCAGGCGAGCCAGAACAGCAGGGCCAGCTTTGCCGGCACTTGCGGCATGCCCTCCCTGTGCCAAACCCAGGCGCTCAATATCAAAGCCGCTGCCAGCGCCAGCAGGCGCAGCGCCACCGTACCCGGAAACGGCAGGATGAACAGCAGCAGCGCCGGCGGCAACAGGCGCGCCGAGGACGTCATCGCGGCGCCCCGCGGGCGAGCAGATCCGTGGCCGCCTGCGCGACCGCAGCCACGGGAATGTCCGCCATCGAGGCCGCGGTGGACGCCGATGTTCCGGTGAGCGGATGTTCGATCGCGGCGCAGGCCGGATGCTGCAGGGGCGCGAGATTGCGTCCCGGGTAGGCGCAGTGATACAGCGCCACCATGGGGATGCCCAGCGCGCCGGCGATATGCGTCGGCCCGGTATCGACGCCGACGTAGAGATTGAGCTGCGCCATGAGGGCCGCGCTCTGGCGCAGGCTCAGCTTGCCCGCCGCGAGCACGAGCTGCTGCGGATAGGCTGCGACGAGGGGCGCCGCCTTTTGCGCCGCGGCCGCATCGCCCAGCAGCACAAAGCGCGCTTCCGCATGCGCAGCGGAAATGCACGCGATCAGCTCCTGAAAGCTGGACAGGGGCCAGTCGCGGTGCGCCTTGGTCGGAAAGCTCGCGATCTGCAGCCCGATCAGCGGCGCTGCGGCGGGCACCTGCTTGGCGCGCCACGCGCTTGCCCAGGCTTGTTCCTGCGCCGTCAGCTGCCACGCAAGGCGCAGGTCGGATACGGCGATGCCCAGCGGCGCGAGCAGCAGGGCGCGATGCAGCACCGCATGCATCGGCGCGGACGGTTCCGCCACCGCGGGGGCAAGCCGTGCGTTGAGTCCCGCATCGTCCTGCTCGAACGCAATCACCCGCTTGCTCGCGCGCAGCGCATAGCGCAGCAGCGCCGCGTCGCGCCCGTACACCAGCGCGAGCTCGTACTTCTGCCCGCCGATCCAGCCGCGGGCCTGCGCCCGGTTCTTGGTGATGCCTTCGAGCGCGTCGATGAAGGGCAGGCCTTGCAGGGCCTCCAGCCGTTTCGGGTGGGCGAGCACCGTCAGGCGGCCCTGCGGGAGCGCGCCTTTGAGCGCGCGCAGCGCGGGGGTCGCGAGCAGCGTGTCGCCGATGCGCGCCACGATGATCGCCAGCACGTCCGCATCGGGCCGGATCATGCGCTGACGCTGCGGAAAACCGCTTCCATGCTGTCGAGCATGCGCTCGCGCGAGTAGCGGCTGTGCACCCATGCGCGTGCCGCTGCGGCGAGCCGCGCACCCAGCGCAGTATCGCCCAGCAGGCGCTCGATCGCGGCGCGCAGGGCTGCGGCCTCCTGCGGCGGCACCATCAGCCCGGTTTCCTCGTGGCGCACCAATTCTTCTATGCTGCCCACGGCGGTGGAAATCACCGGCACCCCCGCGGCCATGGCCTGCATCAACGCCTGCGGCACACCCTCGTTGGCATAGGAGGGCAGCGCGAACACGTCCATCGCCTGCAGCCAGGGCGTGACCTCGGCCAGATTGCCCGGCATGAGCACGCGCTCGCGCAGTCCGAGCCGCTCCACCTGCTCGCGCAGATTGTCCCGGCCCGGCCCGTCGCCGACCATGAGCAGGCGTGCATCTTTGTGCGGCAAGCCGGCGAAGGCCTCGACCAGGTAACGGTGCCCTTTCCAGCTGCGCAGCGTGGCGACGATGCCGATGCAGGCCTGCGCCGGCTCTATGCCCAGACGCGCTTTCGCCTCGGCCTTGTCCCCCGGCACGTAGCGCGCAAGATCGATGCCGGTGGGCACCGAAACGATAGCCTCCGGGCGATAGCGGTTGTCGCGGATCAGCTGCTCGCGCAGGCGCTCGCCCGTGGTGACGATGCGGCGCGTGGCCGACTGGTACAGCCAGCGCGTGGCGAAATTGTCCGGGACCGGGGCCGAGATGTGGCGCGTGCGCACCAGCGCCGGGCGCGGGCGCATGCCCGCGAGCGCGAGCGCCGCGAGCCAGCTGTCGGTGGAGCTGTGGCTGTTCAGCACATCGCAGCGGTTGCGCGCGAGCCAGGCGCGCATCGCCGCCAGCCCGCGCAGGCTCTTGCGCGCGATCGGCAGCGCCGCCGCGGGCACGCCGCGCCTGCCCGCTTCCTCGAATATGCGCGCCTCGCGTGCACACAAGAGCGTCACGCGGTGGCCGCGCCCGAGCATGCCCGCGGCCTCCTCCAGCACGCGCACCTCCTGCCCGCCCCAGCCGCAGGAGGACTCGCTGTGAACGATATGCATCGCCCGAAAATCGCCTCAGATGACCAAGGAAGAACGATCGCGCGCGGCAGCCCGGCCCTCCTGTCGCCCGGGCGAAGTATCGATGGCGAACTGGATTTTGTACAGGTGCGCATACAGCCCGTCGTGCGCGAGCAGCTCCGCGTGCGAGCCGACTTCGGCGACTCGGCCTTTTTGCAATACGACGATGCGGTTCGCCTTCTCGATGGTGGACAGGCGGTGCGCGATGATCAGCGTAGTGCGGCCCTGCATCAACGTTTCCAGCGCCGCCTGCACCACGCGCTCCGACTCGGTGTCCAGGGCCGAGGTGGCCTCGTCCAGGATCAGCACCGGTGCATTCTTCAGCAGCGCGCGCGCGATCGCCAGGCGCTGGCGCTGGCCGCCGGAGAGGCGCACGCCGTTCTCGCCTATCATGGTCTGCAGGCCCTGCGGCATTTCGCGGATGAACTCCATCGCGTGCGCCGCTTCCGCCGCGGCGGCGATCGCGGCTTCGCTCGCACCCGACAAGGGGCCGTAGGCGATATTGGCCGCGACCGTATCGTTGAACAGCACCACGTCCTGGCTGACCAGGGCGAGATTGGCGCGCAGGCTCGCCAGGGTCAGCGTCTGGGTATCGATGCCGTCGAGCAGGATGCGCCCCGCGCTGGGTTGATAAAAGCGCGGGATCAGGTTGGCCAGCGTGGTTTTTCCGCCGCCGGAGCCGCCGACCAGGGCCACGGTTTCCCCGGCGGCGATGGTCAGGCTCACGTCGTCCAGCGCCGGCCGGCTGGCATTGGGATAGGAAAAGCACAGATGCTCGAAATCGATCCGGCCCTGCGCCCGCGCGAGGACCTGCGTGCCGCTGTCTTCCTCGGGCTCTTCGTCGATGACGGCGAACACGCTTTCCGCCGCCGCCAGACCGCGCTGCAGCGAGGAATTGACGCCGGTAAGGTGCTTCAGCGGCGTGAGCAGCATCAGCGTGGCGGTCATGAACGAAACGAAACTGCCCACCGTGACTCCGCCGGTGCCAGTCTGGCGCGTGGAATAAAAAACGATGACCGCGACCGCGATCGCCGCAAGCACCTGAACCAGCGGCACCGAAGCCCCGGCGGCGATGGTCTGGCGCATGGCGAAATCGCGCATGCGCCTGATCGCCGCGCCGAAATGGCGCTGCTCGTACTCCTGGCCGCCGAACACCTTCACCACCTTGTGGCACTCGATCGCCTCGTCGAGCACATGGGTGATGTCGCCCATGGCGAACTGCGCATTGCGGCTCACCTGGCGCAGCCGGCCGCTGAAGGACTGGATCACCACGGCGATGATGGGGCCTATCACCAGAGTGATCAGCGAGAGCTTCCAGTCGAGGTAGAACATCCAGCCGAGCAGGCCGACCACGGTGAGGCTGTCGCGCACCATCACCGTGAGTACAGTGGTCGCGGCTGCGGTGACGCCGGTCACGTCGTAAGAAAGTTTTGAAATCAGCGCGCCCGAGGACGCGTCGTCGTAATAGCGCGTGGGCAGGTTGACCAGCCGCCCGAACATCTCGGCGCGCAGATCGTAGACCACGCGGTTGGCGACCCAGCTCAAGGCATAGTCGCTGGCAAAGCCGAACACCCCGCGCACCAGGAACAGGCCGACCAGGGCAAAGGGAATGTAGCGGATGGTGGTCGCGTCCTTGTTGACGAAGCTGCCGTCGAGCAGCGGCTTCATCAGCGCCGGAAACAGGGGTTCGGTCGACGCCACCAGCACCATCGTCAGGATGGACAGCGCGAACATGCGCCAGTAGGGCGCAACGTAGCGCAGCAGGCGCAAGTACAGGACCCGGCTTTTGGTCTCGGGAACAGCCATTATCTGAAGCGCATCCGGGTGGAAAAATGTGTAATTATATCAGAGCCCTAAAGGTAGCCGCGGAGGGTGACCCCGAACGAGCAGGCACGAAAGCGCGAATCCCCCTCGTACCGTTGCAAAATTCTCGGATATACCACCCGAAGGTGATATCGGAGCGTGGTGATAGGTAGGTCAAGAGAACAGACAGGTTCCTATCTTACGGGCTCCAGGCAAGCGGCGGTCGGCAAGGTGCTTGGCTCAATGACTGACGAAATTGTCCGAATTCCGGACAGGCGCGCTCAAGTCGGCCAACATCAATATGTTCGGCAATCTGCTTTGCATGCAGGTAGTCCGCGTACTGGCCCCGGTCATAATCCCGGAAAAGTCCATCAAGATACTTTTTGGGCTCATGGGTTCGCCGCGGGTTGCGCTTATGACTCGGCTTTGGTCGCCCTCTTGGAACCTTAAGGACCTCGGCTATAGCGTTACCGTCCACAATCAGGAGCGTTTCAAGCATCCGGTCAATACCGACAAGGTAGACGCATGAATTTGTGACATCCGCGTCACGCAGCGACTGCGTAATCGCGGCACGGTCCGCGGCCAGCGAGGGTTTGAATTTGCGCTCTGCCCAGCGCGGCCAAAGATCCCATATGATCAATACGCGTTCGCACCCTTCCGCGAATAACGCTTTGGCCAATTTACCGGCATCTTGAATCAGAATCTTCTTATTTCCCGCGCAACTTGGCTGAATGTCGACCTTGACGCCTAAGCATTGGCGCGCGAAAAAACTATATACCTGCAAATCGGCACCTTCCAGCGTACATTCGAGAATCAGACCGACTTTCAACGAATGACCTTGCGGGAATGTTGCTTTGTCAAAATCCCTTTCTTTTCTCGGCGGAGTTGCCCCATCAAATATATCTGCCCAGGAGAGAAATCTTTCGCCCAAACCGCAAGGGACGCTTCATCGGCCGGCCGCCAGAATTCCGGCTCACCGGTCCCATTGCGCTCAACGACGATAACGTGCTCAAAGGTCAGAAGGTCCAGCAAATAAGGGGAATGCGTCGTTGCCACAACCTGCGTCTTGCCACGGCTAACGGCGGATCGAATTTCTTCTATAAGCATACCGATGGTCCGCGGATCAAGGCCATTCTCAAGCTCCTCGATGAACACAACCGGCGGCGGTTCGGGGTCCCGCAGCAATGCCAACAGCGCTAGCAGCCGCAGCGTTCCGCTCGAAAGCAACCAGCCCGGCACACGGAAATCGCGCTCGGCCAGTTCAAGGAATACACGCCGGTCTATATCGGCGCTCGGCAGCAGCGGACGTATGTCCTTGGCGTAGGGCAGCACAAAGCGCATCGCGTCGACGATGCCGTTGAACGTTTCCGCTGACCTTGTCGCCAAATCGAGCAAATACCCTGCAAGATTGGAGCCATCTCGAGCCAATAGAACCCGGCCCTTGACGCGTTGTTGCGGCCTTGCCTGCCCCATCACGTCGGGGTGCAAAGCAATGAATTGCCAGCGTTGCACCGATTCGTAGAGCGCGCGGGTATTTCCTAGTGGATTTACGATCGAGCGCCCTTCACCGTAGGTCCGCGCTGCCCCCTTGAAGTCACGAGGGGTTATCTCCCCGCGAGCAGTCACATCCTCGGACTGGATATATTGCATCCCGCTACCACGATGGTTGAGTTGCATGGTTACGCGGGTAGAGCCAAGTTCTGGAACCAACGCCCGGAAATAAAACCGGATAGAGTTCGGCCTTTTTTCTGGCTCGGCTACGGCCTGCTTCTGGTTCCTTTCCTTAATGCCTTTATATCGGACATGCTCGAAGCCGTTGAACTTGCCCAGCGCCTCATCGATGCCGTTGAGCACCACCTGCTGATACGTTTCCAATGCTTCGAGAACGCTACTCTTCCCCGCACCGTTATTACCAATGAACACCGTCAGTGGTCCAAACTTGAGCGTACCCGTATCGTTGATCGCTTTGAATCGCCGGATTCGAACCGCGCGAAGATAGCTCATTTTAGTAGTCCTCTCTGCACATCGCGGTAAGCATTTCGAGCAGCTACTTTAACCGGGTCCGACACGAGCGGGAAGGCGGTAAGAATATGGGCGAATTCTTCTTCGCTCAGTCCGTAGAGATGGGCGATCAGCCCATCGAGTTCGGCGCGTTCGTCCGGCAATTGCAGACGCTCGATTTCCGGCTCGGGGTCGTGGTTCACGAGATACGGCTGGATGCTGCGGTACTGCTGGTAAAACTGGCTGAGGTCGACCACCAGATCGCGGATGAACTCCAGCCGGCCGTGAAAGATCTCGTCGGCGTCGCTGTATTCGACCGACCCGAAATAGCCCTTGTACTCGAGCAGCGTGGTCATATCAGACCCTCTTCGGTCAGGACC
>JAKAIH010000061.1 GCA_021825225.1 Pseudomonadota bacterium | reverse complement strand
CGTCAAGAGCGGCGGTGCCGGGGTCACCTATGCCGCCCCGGGTCCGGTCGTGGCCCCGGCAGCTCCAGCGGCGCCCGCACCCGCCGCCGCGGCCGAGCCGGCCGAGATCCAGGGTCATTTGGTCAAATCGCCCATGGTGGGCACGTTCTACCGCTCACCCTCACCGGGGGCCAAGGCCTTCGTCGAGGTGGGCGACACGGTCAAGTCGGGCGACACCATTTGCATCATCGAAGCGATGAAGCTGCTGAACGAAATCGAGTGCGACAAGGACGGCGTCGTCAAGGCGATACTGGTCGAGAACGGCCAGCCGGTCGAGTATGGCGAGCCTTTGGTGGTCATAGATTGAGGCGTGAGGAGCAGGGAGTGAAACGCAAGGCCCTAATCCCCGGTCTGGACGCGGGCGCGTCTGCCGGCACAGCAGCGGATTTCGCTCCCGAACATGTTTAAGAAGGTTCTCATCGCCAACCGGGGCGAGATTGCCCTGCGCATCCAGCGTGCCTGCCGCGAGCTGGGGATCAAAACCGTGATGGTGCATTCCGAAGCCGACAGCGAGGCGAAGTACGTCAAGCTCGCCGACGAGTCCGTATGCATAGGCCCGGCCGCGTCCGCGGCCAGCTATCTCAACATCCCGGCCATTATCAGCGCGGCGGAGGTGACCGATTCCGAGGCCATCCACCCCGGCTACGGCTTTCTTTCGGAAAACGCCGATTTCGCCGAACGCGTCGAGAAGAGCGGTTTCGTCTTCATCGGTCCGCGTCCGGAAACCATACGGCTCATGGGCGACAAGATCAACGCCAAGGCGGCGATGATCAAGGCCGGCGTTCCCTGCGTCCCCGGTTCGGAGGGGTCGCTGCCGGAGCAGAATGAGGAAATAGTAAAGACAGCGCGCAAGATAGGCTATCCGGTGATCGTCAAGGCTTCGGGCGGCGGCGGCGGGCGCGGCATGCGCGTGGTGCACACCGAGGCGGCGCTGCTCGCAGCGGTGAACCTGACGCAGCAGGAGGCTCAAGCCGCTTTCGGCAATCCCGCGGTGTACCTGGAGAAATTCCTCGAGAATCCGCGCCACATCGAGATCCAGGTGCTCGCCGACGAATACAAGAATGCCGTCTTCCTGGGCGAGCGCGACTGTTCGATGCAGCGCCGGCACCAGAAAATCATCGAAGAGGCGCCGGCGCCCGGGATGACCGAGCGCCAGCGCATCCGCATCGGCGAGCGCTGCGCCGAGGCTTGCCGCAAGATCGGCTATCGCGGCGTGGGCACGTTCGAGTTCCTGTACGAGGGCGGGGAGTTCTATTTCATTGAGATGAACACGCGCATCCAGGTCGAGCATCCGGTCACCGAGATGATCACCAGTGTGGACCTGGTGCAGGAACAGATCCGCGTCGCCGCCGGCGAAAAGCTGCGCCTGCGCCAGCGCGACGTGGTGCTGCGCGGGCACGCTATCGAGTGCCGCATCAACGCCGAGGACCCGTTCAAGTTCACGCCTTCGCCGGGCCGCATTACGTCCTACCATCCGCCGGGGGGGCCTGGTATCCGCGTCGACTCACACATCTATCACGGCTATTTCGTGCCGCCGAATTACGATTCCCTGATCGGAAAAGTCATCGCCTATGGGGCGACGCGCGATCAGGCACTGCGCCGCATGCGCATCGCCTTGTCCGAGATGGCGGTGCAGGGCATCCAGACCAACATCCCCCTGCACCAGGAACTGCTGCTCGACGAACGTTTCGTCAAGGGCGGTACCAGCATCCATTATCTCGAGCAAAAGCTCGCGCAGCAAAAACTCGAGAAAGGCTGATCCCCTGGCCTGGGTAGCGCTCCTGGTGCGCACCGATGCGCGCGTCGCCGACGATCTGAGCGATGCTTTGCTCGAGCAGGGCGCACTGTCGGTCAGCGTGGAGGACGCCAGCGCCGGCACCGCCGACGAGGCGCCGCTGTACGGCGAGCCCGGCATGCCGGTCGAGACTGCATGGCCGCAAAGCCTGATCAACGCGCTGTGCGAGCCGCGCATGGATCCCGCGCAGCTCCTTGCCGCCGCCTGCGCGAGGATCGGTCTGGAGCAAGTACCGGGTTACCGCCTCGAGCCGGTAGCCGAGGAGGACTGGGTGCGGCGCAGCCAATCGCAGTTCGAGCCGATCCGCATTGCGGAGAAACTTTGGATCGTTCCGTCGTGGGCAACGGCGCCCGACCCGGAGGCGGTCAATCTGGTGCTCGACCCCGGTCTCGCCTTCGGCACCGGCAGTCATCCCAGCACGCGACTGTGTCTGCAATGGCTGCAGCGCGCGATCCGGGGCGGTGAGCGCATTCTGGACTACGGCTGCGGTTCGGGTATATTAGCCATTGCCGCGCTGCGCTTGGGCGCCGGCGCCGCGCTGGGCGTGGACGTGGATCCGCTGGCGCTGGTTGCGGCGCGGGCAAACGCGCAGCGCAACCGGGTTGAAGCCCGCTTTATCGACACGGAGACGGCTACTGACTTCCAGGCGGACCTCGTGGTCGCGAATATCCTTGCCAATCCGCTGATACTGCTCGCACCGCTGCTCGCCGGGCACGCGCGCAAGGGCGGGCGCATTGCGCTGTCCGGCATACTCGCGGCGCAGGCGCAGGAGGTGATGCAGGCCTACACGCCCTGGTTCGAGATGGCTGTCCGTGAGCGCGATGGGGACTGGGTGTTGCTCGAGGGCCTGCGCGCGTGATCACCCATTGCCCTGCCTGCCATACGCATTTTCGCGTGCACGCGGAACAGCTTGCCGCGCGCGCGGGACAGGTGCGCTGCGGCAAGTGCAGCAAGGTATTCGACGCGCTCGAATACCTGGTCGAGGAGTCCGCCCCGGAACGCGAAGCGCTGGCGGTGCGTCCGCCCGCGATGCCGGCCGTCGCCGCCACTGCGCAAGCAGCACCGGAACCCGTGGCAGAAGAAGCGATGCGCGTGAGCGCCGAAGCGCCGGAGCCCGCGATCGAGGTCGGCATAGATTTCGGGCCTGACACGATCCAGGCCGCAGCTGGAACATCCGATGTGGCGCTGCCCGAGCTCGCGCCGGTGCAATTGGCGTCCGTCGACGCCGATTTCGCGGCCGGTCCGGGCGCATTCGATTTCGGACCGCGTGCGGCGGCCGAACCGGCCAGGCGCGCACGCCGCTGGCCCTGGCTGCTGGGCGCGCTCTTTTTGCTGGCGCTATTGGCAGCGCAGGCGGCCTATTATTTCCGCAGCGCGCTCATGGTGCTGGTACCGCAGGCCAAGCCCTATGCCGCTACGCTGTGCGCGACCCTGGGCTGCGATTTGCCGCTGCCGCGACGCATAGAAATGATGAGCATAGAAGCTTCGGACCTGCAGGCGGACACGACCAATCCGAACGTCATGGTGCTGACGGCGACGCTCAAGAACCGGGCCATTTTCGATCAGCAGCTCCCCCTGCTCGAGCTGACGCTCACTGATGCGCAGGACCAGCCGGTGGTGCGGCGCGTGCTTGCGCCGCAGGATTACATCGGCAAGAACGCCAATGTCGGAGCAGGCTTCGCCGCCAACAGCGAAATTGCGATCAAGGTGTTCATCGAAGGCTCGCAGGTCAAGGCGACCGGTTACCGCCTGTATCTGTTCTATCCCTGAGAGCCCGCTGCAAAATGAATTTTGCGCCGTGCCGATCCAGGGGAGTATGAGGGAAAGTATCCCCTCATTTCGCAAGCAACCCTGAGACCGGCTTCTGGGGTATCCTCGACCGCTTTTAAAACGACACACCGAGCCCGTCTCGGGGCTCACAACGAGGGAATATCAAACCATGCGCATCTTGCTACTGGGCTCAATCGCCTACGACAACATCATGGTGTTCGAAGGGCGCTTTCGCGAGCACATCCTGCCCGACCAGATCCACATGCTAAACGTGGCATTTCTGGTGCCGGCATTGCGGCGCGAATTCGGCGGCTGTGCCGCCAATATCGCCTACAACCTGCGCCTGCTCGGCGGCGAACCGCTGATCATGGCCACCGTGGGCGAGGACGCCGAATCCTACTACAGGCGCCTGGACACACTCGGCATCGAACGCACGCACGTGCGCGAGGTCGCGGGCACTTACACCGCGCAAGCCTTCATCACCACGGATATGGACGACAATCAGATCACCGCCTTTCATCCGGGGGCGATGGGTCATTCGCACCTCAACAATGTCGCGGCGGCGGGCAAGGTCGCGCTTGCCATCGTTTCCCCCGACGGGCGCGAGGGCATGCTGCAGCATGCGCGCGAACTCAAGGAGGAGGATATTCCTTTTGTGTTCGACCCTGGCCAGGGCCTGCCCATGTTCTCCGGCGCCGAGTTGCTCGAGTTCGTGGAGCTCGCGAGTTACGTTGCGCTCAACTCCTACGAGGGTAAGATGCTGGAAGAACGGACCGGCGCTTCGCTCGCGGATTTGGCGCAAAGAGTGGAGGCGCTGATAGTGACGCATGGCGCCAAGGGCTCGGAGATTTATGCCGGGGGTCAACGGCTGGAGATCCCTTGCGTTAAAGCGAGGAACGTCGTGGATCCGACCGGCTGCGGGGACGCTTATCGCGCCGGTCTGCTCTATGGCATCGCCGAAGGCATGGATTGGCGTTCTACCGGCCAGCTTGCCTCGCTGATGGGCGCGCTCAAGATCGGCGCGCGCGGCGGACAGAACCATCACGCCACCCGCGCCGAGATCGAGGCGCTTTACCGCCAGCATTTCAACGCACAACTTGAATAAAAGGATTAGCTATGAAGGTATTCGCGAAAATCGCAATTGCGGGGGCGATCGCCGCGTCCGCGCTGATTAGCGGCTGCGCCAGCACCACTTCGGGCAGCGTCTATTCCGCCGGCCAGGCGGGGCGGGAACAGACGGTGCGCATGGGCGTGGTTGAAAGCGTGCGGCAAGTCACCATCGAGGGCTCAAAGAGCGGCGTCGGCACGATTGCCGGCGGCGCGATCGGCGGCGTGGCCGGCAGCAATATCGGCGGTGGCAACAGGGGCAGCGCCGTCGGTACCATCCTCGGCGCGGTTGCTGGCGGCCTCGCGGGAAATGCCATTGAGCAGAGCACGACCAAGAAGCAGGGGCTGGAGATCACGGTCAAACTCGATAACGGCGAGCTGCGCGCCGTCACCCAGGACGCCGACGAGAGTTTCCGGCCGGGCGAGCGCGTGCGCCTGCTGTCCGGCAACGGCGTGACGCGGGTGACGCACTGATACTGCGGCGCTTTTGCTAGTCGAGCGCCGCGCGCAGCCTGGCGGCGTTGGCTTCCAGCTGTGCACGCGGCGGATTTTTCGCCGGCCAGCTGAGGCGCATGCCGTCGTGCGCGTATCGCGGCACGAGATGCAGGTGAAAGTGAAACACCGTCTGGCCCGCGGCGACACCATTGGCCTGGTATAAGGTAAGGCCCTCGGGGGCGTAGGCCTTCTGCGCCGCCCGCGCCACGCGCGCCGCGGTGCGGAACACCGCGGCGGCCAGCGTCTCGTCCAGGCCGTAGATATTCTCCACATGCGGTTTCACCGCCACCAGCATGTGGCCGGGGTTGACCTCGCCGATGTCCATGAAGGCGAGTGTCAGCTCGTCCTCGTGCACCTTGGTCGAGGGTATCCGTCCCGCAACGATCTGGCAGAACACGCAGTCGCTCATCCGCTTCTCCTCCGGGTCGATCGCCCAATCACGATGAACCTGCCGGCGCACGCCGTGTGTCGTTGTGGTGGCGCGCCCGCGTCATGTTCCCGGCTCCTGGCACTGCTCGCACGGCACCTGGAACAGCGCGCGGTCTTCCAGGCGCACCGCACTCAGCTTTCCTCCCCAGACGCAGCCGCTGTCCAGCGCGAGCAGATCCGGCCGCAGCTTCAGCCCCAGCGTGGACCAGTGGCCGCAGACCAGCGTGTGCTCGCGGCTGGCGCGACCGGGCGCATCGAACCAGGGGAAAAAACCAGGCGGCGCCTTGGCCGTCTCGCCTTTGGTGCGCAATTCTATGGTGCCGTCCTGCGTGCAAAAGCGCATCCGCGCCATGGCGTTGACGATGACGCGCAGGCGGTCCGCGCCGCGCAAGCTCTCGTTCCAGGTGTCGGGTGTGTCGCCGTAGAGCTGCGCCAGGAATTCGCGCCACTCTGCGCCGCGCAGCGCGCGCTCCACTTCCCGCGCCAGCGCCTGCGCCTTCGCCATGTCCCACTGCGGCAACAGACCGGCGTGCACCATCGCCCAGGCGCCTTCGACATGCAGCATAGGTCGCTGGCGCAGCCAGGCGAGCAACTCGTCGCGGTCCGCTGCCGCAAGCACCGGCCCGAGCGTGTCGCTGCGGTGCATCTTTGCATGCCCGGCGGCCACTGCGAGCAGGTGAAAATCGTGGTTACCTAGTACGGTCACCGCGCGCTCGCCGAGATCCTTGACCAGGCGCAGGGTCGCCAGCGAATCAGGGCCGCGGTTGACCAGATCGCCGACGAACCACAGGCGGTCGCGCGAGCGCTCGAAGCCGAGGGCGTCGAGCAAGCGCCGCAGCGCGTCCGCGCATCCCTGAACATCGCCGATTGCATAGGTCGCCATAGCGTTAAACTGCGCGGTCGGGCCTGCGATATTGAATGGCCTCGGCCACATGGGCTACCGCAATCGCTTCGCTTCTGGCGAGATCGGCAATGGTGCGTGCCAGCTTGAGCACGCGATGATAGGCGCGCGCCGACAGATTGAGCCGCGCAATCGCTTGCCTGAGCAATCCCTCTGCGGCCGCCTCCGGTCGGCACCAGCGGTCGATTTCGCGAGTGGCGAGACTGCTGTTGCTCTTGTCCTGGCGCTCGATCTGCGCCCGGTGCGCGGCCGCGACGCGCGCGCACACCGCGCTGCTCCCTTCGCCCGTGCCCTGGCGCAGCAAGTCTTCCTGCGGCACGGCAGGTACCTCGACATGGATATCGATGCGATCCAGCAGCGGCCCGGAAATCCGCCCGCGATAGCGCGCAACCTGGTCCGGCGTGCAGCGGCAGCGGCCGTTGAAATGTCCCAGGTAGCCGCAGGGACAGGGGTTCATCGCGGCGACCAGCTGAAAGCGTGCCGGGAATTCCGCCTGGCGCGCCGCGCGCGAAATCGCCACGCGTCCGGACTCCAGCGGTCCGCGCAGGGTCTCGAGTACTTTGCGCTCGAATTCGGGCAGCTCGTCCAGAAACAGTACGCCGTGATGGGCGAGTGAAATCTCGCCGGGGCGCGGATCGCTGCCGCCGCCGACCAGGGCAACGCTGGATGCGGAGTGGTGCGGCGCACGGAACGGCCGGCGGCGGAACTGATCCAGGCGGAACCCGCCCGAGCCCAGCGACTGCAACGCTGCTGCCTCCAGCGCTTCGGTGTCGCTCATTGGCGGCAGTATTCCCGGGAAGCGCGCCGCCAGCATGGACTTGCCGGTGCCCGGCGGCCCGGCCATGAGCAGGCTATGGCCGCCGGCGGCGGCGATTTCCAGCGCGCGCTTGGCGTGTGCCTGGCCTTTGACATCGGCGAGATCGGGATAGTCGGCTTGCGCTGTCGCCGCGTCATGCGCGACGTAAGGCTGCAAGCTCTCCCTTTGGGCCAGGTGCGCGCATACCTCGAGCAGCGTCTTGGCCGGCAGAATGCGCGCGGCGCGCACCAGGCTTGCTTCCGCAGCGCTGGCGCGCGGCAGTACGAAGGCGCGCCCGCACAGGTGCGCTGTATAAGTCATGGCCAGCGCGCCGCGGATCGGACGCAGATCGCCGGTGAGCGAGAGCTCGCCTGCGAACTCGTATTCCTCCAGCCGGTCTGCGGGCAGCTGGCCGGAAGCGGCAAGTATCCCCAGGGCTATCGGCAGGTCGAAGCGCCCGCTCTCCTTGGGCAGGTCGGCGGGGGCGAGATTGACCGTGACGCGACGCGCTGGAAATTCGAAACGTGCATTGGCCAGCGCCGCCCGCACCCGGTCGCGCGCCTCTTTCACCTCGGCCTCGGGCAGGCCGACGATGGTAAAGCTGGGCAGGCCGCCAGACAGATGGACTTCAACCGTGACTTCCGGCGCATCCATGCCGGCAAGTGCACGGCTATGGAGCACGGCGAGCGACATGTTCAGGCGTTCGGCTTGGCCACCTTGGCTTCAAGCTCGGCAACCCGTGACTCCAGGGCGCCCAGTTGTTCGCGCGAGCGCGCGAGCAGTCTGGCCTGGACATCGAATTCCTCGCGTGTAACCAGGTCCAGTCTCCCAAAGAAACTGGTCAGCAGCGCGCGCACGTTTTTTTCTACGTCCTTCGCCGGACTTTGCGCGAGCAGCGCGCTGACCTTGCCGCTCAATTCTTCGAACAGGCGGTTTTGTTGCATGGAAATCTCCTATCGGCTGTCGTTTTTCGAGTCTATCACGATGAATACAACGCGCCAGAGAGCGAATCAGCTGATCGCCCGCTAGCGGTGCAAGCTGAAAGAACGACGCACCAAGATGATGCGCCCGTCATATTCTCTGACCAGGTATGCAATTTAACTAATTGAATTAACAGAATTAAAAAAGCTGGCACAGGGTGTGCTAACCGTTTAGGCGTCGGGCCTTTTTTAACTTCGATAAGGATTTTTTCCATGCGCAAACTATTGCTTGCCTCAGCGGTGTCAGCCGTATTTTCCCTGCCGGTGACCGTGTTAGCTCAAACAACGCCGGCAGCCGCGCCGGCCTCGCCACACACGTTTACAGGAAACGTCGGCTTCGTCAGTCAGTACATTTTCCGCGGTCTTTCCCAGACCAATGGCGGTCCCGCGATCCAGGGGGGCTTGGATTATTCTCATGCGAGCGGCTTCTACGCGGGCACTTGGCTATCCAACATTTCCTGGTTCACGGATCAGAACGCCAACACGAAATCCGCGCCGATTTCACTAGCCTCGCCCGGCGCCACAGGCGCCCCCTATACGCCAAATAATAGCAACGCAGCCAGCCTCGAGTGGGACTTCTACGGTGGCTTTAAGAACAGTTTCGCCGGCGGCGATTGGAACTATGACGTCGGTGTCCTTCAGTATTACTACCCCGGCAAATACGATAACGTCGGCGCCTACCGCAAACCCGACACGACCGAGATCTACGGCCTGATCGGCTATAAATGGGTGTCCTTGAAGTACTCCAAGGCGATCAGCACTAACACCTTCGGCGTCAACGAATCCAAGGGAGCTAGTTATCTGGACCTTTCCGCGACGGTTCCTTTGGGCGAGAGCGGTTTCAACCTGCTGGCCCATGTCGGCAAATACGATTTTCCCGGCAACGCCAACGTTGGATACTGGGGAGCCTCTGGCTGCAACAACAATTGCTTCGACTATACCGACTACAAGCTGGGACTGACAAAAGACTACCTGGGTGCCACCTTCGGCCTCGCCTGGACCCATGCCAATACCAAGGATGCTGCTCCGGACGGCCAGACGACTGCGTACATGAACGCGTTCGGCAAGAATATCGGACGCGACCGCGTCGCCCTGTCCGTCATTAAAACATTCTGATCCATGAAGGGGAGTATCAATGAAACTCGTTACTGCAATTATCAAGCCGTTCAAGCTTGACGAGGTACGCGAGGCCCTGTCCGCCATCGGTGTGCAAGGCATCACCGTGACCGAGGTGAAGGGATTCGGGCGGCAAAAGGGACACACCGAGTTGTACCGCGGCGCCGAGTACGTCGTCGATTTCCTGCCCAAGGTCAAAATCGAGGCGGCCATCAAAACCGAAATGCTCGATCAGGCAATCGAAGCGATCGAAAAATCCGCCAGCACCGGCAAGATCGGCGACGGCAAGATTTTCGTATTCGATCTGGCGCAGGTCATCCGTATACGCACCGGCGAGACCGGCGCGGAAGCACTTTAGGGAGATGCATGATGAAAAAGTTGATCGCTCTACTCGCGTTGTTCGGCGCATGCGGTCTGGCTGCTCCGGCCTTTGCGCAGGACAAACCCGCGGCCCCGGCGGCGGAGGCAAAGCCAGCCGAGGCGGCGCCGGC
>JAKAIH010000060.1 GCA_021825225.1 Pseudomonadota bacterium | reverse complement strand
GGAGGGCAAGAACTGGAAGACCGACCTCTCCGGCGGCATCCAGCGCGTGGTGCTGAAGGTTCACGGCTGCCACCCCTTTGGGAATGCCAAGGCGCGCGCGGTGGTGTGGAACTTCCCCGATGGCGTGCCGCTGCACCGCGAGCCGCTGTATTCGCCGCGTCCGGACATGGTGGAAAAATACCCGACCCACGACGACAAGAAGGCGTTCTGGCGCCTGCCGACGCTGTTCAAGTCGGTGCAGGAAAAGAACAAGAATATCTCCAGGGATTTTCCGCTGATCATGACCAGTGGCCGCCTGACCGAGTACGAAGGCGGGGGCGAGGAAACGCGCTCCAATCCCTGGCTGGCCGAACTGCAGCAGAACATGTTCGTCGAGATCAATCCGAAGTCGGCCAACGATCGAGGCATTCGCAACAACGATTACGTCTGGGTGAAGACGCCGACCGGCGCGCAGATCAAGGTCATGGCGCAGGTCACCGAACGCGTCGGCCCCGACACGGTCTTCCTGCCGTTTCACTTCTCCGGCTGGTGGATGGGCAAAGACATGCTCGACCGCTATCCGGACGGAGCGGCACCGATTGTGCGCGGTGAGGCGGTCAATACCGCCACTACTTATGGCTACGATGCGGTAACCATGATGCAGGAGACGAAAACGACCCTGTGTCAGATCGAAAAATTCCAGGCATAAGGGGACACCCCGCGAGCAACAAGGGGGCACGGCCCCCTTGTCCCCCAAGGGGACTTTCTGCGGGGCGTAAATCCCCCAAATCGGATTAGGAGGAGAAGAAGATGGCCAGAATGAAATTCCTTTGTGATGCTGAGCGCTGCATCGAGTGCAATGGTTGTGTGACTGCCTGCAAGCAGGAGAACGAGGTGCCCTGGGGCGTGAACCGCCGCCGCGTGGTCACGCTCAACGACGGCGTGCCGGGGGAGAAATCGATCTCGGTCGCCTGCATGCACTGCTCGGACGCGCCGTGCATGGCGGTATGCCCGGTGGACTGCTTCTACCGCACCGACGAAGGCGTGGTGCTGCACGACAAGGACATGTGCATAGGCTGCGGCTATTGCTTCTACGCCTGTCCGTTCGGCGCGCCGCAGTTCCCGCAGGCGGGCGCCTTCGGCATGCGCGGCAAAATGGACAAGTGCACGTTCTGTGCCGGCGGTCCGGAGCCCGACAATTCGAAGGAGGAGTTCGCCAAGTACGGCTCGAACCGGCTGGCGCAGGGCAAATTACCTGCCTGCGCTGAAATGTGTTCGACCAAGGCGTTGCTGGGCGGCGACGGCGACGTCATCGCCGACATCTTCCGCCAGCGCGCGCTGACGCGCGGCAAGGGCTCGGAAGTTTGGGGTTGGGGCACCGCGTACGGCAAGCCCGACCATCCGCAGCAGCAGGCACCGAAGGAAGCCAAATCATGATCAGCCTACGCAAACTCGCAATCGCCGGCGCTGCCCTTGTAGTCCTCGCCGGTTTGAGCGGCTGTGGCGAAAAAGAGCAGGTAGTCGTCTACCAGCAGGGCAAATACCAGGGCAAACCCGACACCAGGCCCTGGGACGACGATCCGGGGACCAGCCTGTACACCACATCCAAGTGGAACAAGGGCGACAAGAGCAGCTGGGAGACCGCACTGAAGTCGCGCAACCAGAACCAGAACGAATACGTGCGCATCGGCGAATAGGGAGGAGTCATGCGATCCACTTTTGCAGCCATGCGGAATGTTCTGCTGGGACTGATGCTGCTCCTGCCCTTGTGCGGTCAGATAGCTTGGGCGCAGGCGCAGGATAGCCAGGCGCAGCGCCAACAGGTGCAGCCGGGCAACAACGCGCCGGTGTGGCGCGAGGTGCGCTCGGGCAAGGAGGGGTTCACGACCGTCCAGGGGCGTGAAACCGGTGTTCTCGTCCAGAGCGAAGGTCAAACCTGGCGCAAGCTGCGCAATGGCCCGATCACCCTGTACGGCGGCTGGCTGGTGGTGCTGATGCTGATTGCGATCGGCCTGTTCTACAGGCTGCGCGGGCCGATCGGCTTGCACAGCCCACCCACCGGAAAAATGGTCGAGCGCTTCTCCGCCTTCGAGCGCATCGCGCACTGGAGCATGGCGCTCAGCTTTTGCGTGCTGGCTCTGAGCGGCCTGACCATGCTGTTCGGAAAATATGTGCTGCTGCCGCTGATCGGACACACGCTGTTCAGCTGGCTGGCGGAACTCGGCAAAAATCTGCACAACTTCGTCGGGCCGATCTTCCTGTTCAGCATCGTCGTGTTCGTGCTGAAATTCATCCGCGACAACATTCCGCGCGCCTACGACCTCACTTGGCTGGTCAAGGGCGGCGGCGTGTTCTCCGGGGAGGTCGTGCCTTCGGGCCGCTTCAACGCCGGAGAGAAAATCTGGTTCTGGGGCGGAGTGATCGGCCTCGGGACGGTATCCTGTGCCAGCGGACTGGTGCTCGATTTTCCCAACTTCGACCAGACGCGCGCGTTGATGATGCTCGCCAACGTCGTGCATGTGATTGCCGCGATTCTGTTCATCATCTGGTCGTTCACCCATATCTACCTGGGCACCGTCGGGACCACCGGCGCCTACGAGGCGATGCGCAACGGCTATGTGGACGAGACCTGGGCGCGCGAGCACGCGCAATATTGGTACGAGGACGTCCAAGCCGGCAGGAGAGCGCTGCCTTCGGGCGGGCCGGACGCGGCCGTGGCCGCGAGCGCGCCGCCGCAGGTTCAACATTAATCGGGAGGCTGAAATGAATACCGGAAAATTGCTTGCAGCCGGCGCGCTGGCTTTCGTGTTGAGTGCCGGGCTGGCGCATGCCAAGATACCCGTTCCGCCTATGGACGATGCGGCCAGGGCGAAGGCCGAAGAAGCGAAAGCCAAAGCCGCCGCCGCCGCGAAAAAGGATGCGGAGGATCTGGCGAAGGCGCAGGACCGCGTGGCCGAGTATTACAAGAAGAGTCATGGCATGGACGGCAAGCCTGCGGCGAAGAGCGCCAAGCCGGCAGTCAAGACCAGGAAATAGCCCGGCTTCGCTTCCGATCCAGGGGCGCTGCGGCGCCCTTCTTGTTTTTTGGAAATTTGCACGGGAGGAGAGCATGTCCAGGCGGAAATTCAGCGTCAGTCACCTCAAGGGCAGCGCATTCAAGGCTGACGGTTTGCGCGCCTTCTTCGAATACCGCGACCTGGGCATCAAGGATGCGACCGGCGGCAGGGCCGTGGCCCACGTCATCCGTGCGCGGCCCGGTGGCGAGTTCGTCGCCAGGACCCATTGGCACGAGACTGAATTCCAGCTGGTCTATGTGCTGAAGGGATGGATCAAATTCGACTACGAAGGCGTCGGAGAGGTGCTGCTCGAGGCCGGTTCCTGTGCCTACCAGCCCCCGGGCATCCGGCATCGTGAGTTGGGGCATTCGGACGATCTGGAACTGCTAGAAGTGGTGATCCCGGCTGATTTCAAGACGGTCGAATTACCGGACCACTAGCACGCACGCCCATTAACGCCGGCATCCGGATTTGCGCCGCGTGCCCGCGCGCCGCGTTCGCAACCGCGTGGAGAACCGCGCGCTTATTGGTCTCCAGCCGAGCGCCGCAGATTCAAGATGTCGCGCAGCCTGGGCTCATACCTGCACCCACGCGCTGTCCGGAGCGCTCAAACCCGTGCTGAGAATGTCGCTCCACAGCCTGTTGTCGGAGCGGAAGCGGTCGGCGATATTCATGTCGACCAGTTCGGGCCTGACGTACCAGTCCTCGAACGGCAGCAAGCCGTTCAGCGCCACGGCCTGAGGGCATGCGTCGTCGGTGTAATTTACGATGACATCGGCGGCGATAAGCTCATAGCCGGCACCGCCCAGGATGCTTCTCATCTCCTGCCGCACGTGATCGCCGAAGCGGTAGGCGTCGTGCTCTACGGTCATGACGCGGAAGCGCAGCCTGTCGAAAGGAAACCTGCGCAGCACCGGCAGGGTGGCCGCATCGATGTCGAGCGACAGATAGTCGACGGTGTTCTGTAAAATTGGATGGTCGGCGATGAAGCGGTCCCAGTCGATCGCGGTCATGTCGAGCACGGTCAGCGGCGCTTTGCGCACCCCGGCGTAATGCGAGGCATAATCGGCGCAGTTGTCGACGGTGACGCCGGACCAGCCTTTGCGCTCCAGGCCGTAGCTGTTGTTGGCGCTGACCGGATAAGATGCGCCGATGTCGAGAAACGTTCCGCTGTCGGTCGCGCACAGGGCATAGGCGAACATGTCCTGGCCTGCCTGGGAGTAGCTGGTGAAAGTGGTCATGGTGCAAACAAGAAGGCATTCCCGGCGGGGCAATACGGATGATTCTATCATTCAAGCTGCCGGGCAAAGCGGCAGCCGCCGGATGCGATGCTGAAAAGCCTGATCCTGCAGGCGCTCGGACGCGAGCGCGCCGGCCAGACGCTGCCGCAGGCGGAGGCGGCCGGCGCGTTGCTCGAAAGCGGGCTGGAGCAGCATGCGCGCGGCAACGCCGCGCAGGCGCGCGCCGACTTCGAGCGCGCTGCGGCTTTGGACCTGCGCTCGGCGCGTGCGCGCTTCTACCTTGGCAATCTCGCGCATGAAGACCGGCGCTACGAGGATGCGGTGGCCCTGTATCGCGCGGCGCTCGACATCGACGACAGCGATGCGGCCCTCCACTACAACCTCGGATGGGCGCTGATGTCCTGCCACGAGGCGGCCGATGCGGTTGATGCTTACCGCCGCGCGCTCGTCGCGTTGCCCGATTACGCGGCCGCGCTTGCCAGCCTTCAGTTTGCGCTCTATTTCTCCGAGCGCGTCGGGCCGGATGAAATCTACGCCGAACACCGGCGCTGGGCCGCGCGCTGCGCCGATCCGCTGCAGCCGGCTTGTGCATCGCTGCGCTGGCTCAACCCGGCCGAGCCGCAGCGCCGCCTGCGCGTCGCTTATGTTTCGCCTTATTTCTACGATCAGCCGGTGGCGTATTTCATCGAACCCCTGCTGGCCCATCACGACCGCAGCGCATTCGAACTGTTCCTGTACTCCGATGTGGCGCAGCCGGACGCGCTGACCCGGCGCCTGCGCGGCCGCGCCGACCACTGGCGCGAGATGCGCGGCGTGGACGACGCGAAGTTCTGCGAGCAGGTGCGCGCCGACCGGATCGACATTCTGGTGGATCTGACCGGGCACAATGCCCATCACCGCCTGCTCGCCTTCGCGCGCAGGCCGGCGCCGCTGCAGGTGAGCTATCTCGCGCCCAACACGACCGGGATGCGCGCCATGGATTACCGCATCAGCGACCATCTTGCCGATCCGCCCGGCGCGGAGGCGTTCTACAGCGAGCAGCTGCTGCGCCTGCCCCGGGCGCAGTGGGCCTATCGGCCGCCCGAGGCCATGCCCGAGCCCGGGCCGCTGCCGGCGCTCGCCAAGGGCTACGTTACCTTCGGGTCCTTCAACAGCCCGCTCAAGCTCAACGCCGCGACCATGGGCTTGTGGGCAGAACTGCTGGCACGCGTTCCCGCTTCCCGACTGCAGGTGCTGGGCGTCGCGTCGCCCGAGCGGGTTGCACGCCTGCGCCAACCCCTGCTGGCGCGCGGCATAGCGCCCGAGCGTGTGAGCTTCCTTCCGCACCCACCCTACGAACGCTACTGGGACACTTATCGGAGCGTAGACATCGCGCTCGACAGTTACCCTTTCAACGGTGTGACGACGACACTGGGCTGCCTGTGGATGGGGCTGCCGGTAGTGAGCCTGAGCGGGGCCGCATCGGTTTCTCGCTTTGGGGCCAGCCTGTTGGGGCATTTCGGTGCGCCTCAATGGCTGGGGCAGGACAGTGCGGGATTTGTCGACGCTGCGGTGCGGCTTGCGCTCGACACGGCAGCGCTCGCGCGCACGCGCTCGGAACTGCGCGCGCGCCTGCTCGCCTCGCCCTTGCTCGACGGCGCGTCGCTCGCGCGCGACATCGAATCCGCCTATCGCGGCATCTGGCAAGACTGGTGTAGGCGGCAGGCATGAAGTTACCCGCGGTGCGCGCAATTACGAAATGCCGGATATGCGGGTCGTCGGCGCTGACAAGCGTGCTCGACCTCGGCACGCAGGCGCTGACCGGGCGCTTCCCGCGGCCGCAGGACCCGGATCCGATGTCCGGCCCGCTCGAGCTTGTCCTGTGTTCCGACCAGGCACACGGCAGCTGCGGCCTGCTGCAGCTGCGGCACAGCTATCCGACAGAGGAAATGTACGGCCCCACCTACGGCTACCGCTCGTCCAACAACCGTTCCATGGTCGTGCATCTGCAGGCCAAGATCGCGAGGCTGATCAGGATCGCCAAGCCGCGCCCGGGGGACTGCGTGCTCGACATCGGCAGCAGCGACGGCACTACGCTCAAGTTCTACGGCGGCATGGGGCTGCGGCGCTACGGCATCGACCCGTCGAGCGCACGCTACGCCGCCGAGTATCCGGCCGACGCGACGTTGATCGTGGATTTCTTCAGCGCGCAGCGCGTTCGTCGCGAGGCGGGCGATTTGCGCTGCAAGATCATCACCTCGATCGCGATGTTCTACGATCTGGAGGACCCGCTGTCGTTCATGCGCGAGGTGGCCTCGCTGCTCGACATCGACGGCGTGTGGGAGCTCGAGCAATGCTACATGCCGCTGATGCTCGCGCGCTGCGCGTACGATTCGGTGTGCCACGAGCACATCAGCTATTACGGCCTGCGCCAGATCAAATGGATGGCCGATCGCTCCGGTCTGAAGATTGTCGACCTCGGCGTAAGCGACATCAACGGCGGCAGTTTTTCGGTGGTGCTTGCGCGCCAGGAATCCGGCCATCCCGAGGCCGTGCCTGAATTGGAGGCGATGCTGCGCCGGGAAAGCGAACAGGGCTACCAGGGCTTGCAGCCGTATGCGAGGTTCGCAGCCAATGTCGCGCGACACCGCGCCGATCTGCGCGCGTTTCTTGCGCGTGCAAGAGCCGAAGGCAAGCGCGTGATCGGCTACGGCGCTTCCACCAAAGGCAATGTGGTGCTGCAATACTGTGGCGTGTCGAGCGCCGACTTGCCCGCGATTGCGGAAAAATACCCGTTCAAGTACGGACTGGTGACGCCGGGCACGCGCATCCCGATCGTGTCCGAGGAAGCAACCAAGCGCATGAAGCCCGATTACCTGCTGGTGCTGCCGTGGTATTTCCGCGACGAGATCGTGCTGCGCGAGCAGGCTTACGTCGACGACGGCGGCAAGCTGGTGTTCGTGCTGCCGTCGATCGAAGCGGTGGCGCGAAAACCATGAGCGCACGCGAGACCAGCCTGATTACCGGCGCGCTTGGCCAGGACGGCAGCCTGCTCGGCGAATATTTGCTCGGCTTGGGCCACGAAGTCATCGGTATCGTGCGCGAGCGCACCGGGGCATCCGCCGCCGCGCCTGCGGGAATGCGCCTGATGAGCGCGGATCTGGCCGACGAGGCGGCAACGCGCTCGCTGCTCGGTGCGCTGCGGCCGAACGCGATCTACCACCTGGCCGCGGTGCATCATGCGACCCAGGAACTGGATGCCAACTGCAGCGTAGACGTGTACCGCGACATGCTCGAAATGAACTTCCTGGCGACGCGCTCGCTGGCCTTCTCCATGCTAGAAACCTGTCCGCAGGCGCGGCTGGTGTTCGCTGCCTCGAGCCAGATGTACAGCGCCGGGAGCACCATCCCGGGCGCGTGCCTGGAAGTGGACGAAAGCACGCGCCGCCATCCGCAGACCTTCTATGGACACTCGAAATCCTGGAGCGCGGATTTGCTCGCCTTCCTGCGCCGCGAGTCGGGCCTGCACGCGAGCAGCGCAATACTGTTCAATCATGAGTCGCCGCGCAGGCAGCCGCAATTCGTCACGCGCAAGATTGCGCGCATGGCGGCGGCAGCCGCGCAAGCCGGCAGCCGCGGCGGCAAGCTGGAACTCATGAACATCGGGGCCCGGGTCGATTGGTCGAGTGCAGCCGACGTGGTGCGCGCGCTGCATCTGATGGCGCAAGCCGATGTGGCCGAGGACTATGTCGTAGCCTCGGGGAGCCTGCATACGGTTCGCGACGTGCTTGAAATCGCGTTCAGGCACGTCGGACTGGACTGGCGCGAGCATGTGGCGTTCGAGCAGGATGCGCCGACGCCAGCGCTCGTGGGGCGGCCGGAGAAAATCGAACGCGTGCTAGGCTGGCGCCGGCAGGTCGGCTTCGAGCAAATGATCGCAGAGATGGTCGACAGCGACCTGCAGCAGTTTTCGCCGGATGCCTCGCGCTTTTAGAGTTCGCAAAATGAGGGGATATCCCCCGAGGGCTAAACATTGCCCACATCTTTTCATGTTATTTGAAGGAGTTGTTGTAAACAAGGGCGTGTGATGTTAACTTCCGGATCGGGTTATGAAGAACAACCGATCCGTGCAAAAGAGCAAGCCGACCGAGGATCCTGACTGGGTGAGTCGGGAGTTCGGTGGCGCGGATTTGGGCGATGTCAGGCGCGATGCGCGGCTGGTTGGGCTGGCGCGAGCGCTGGCTGAGCGCCCGGAAGTTTCGCTGCCACAGGCGCTGGTTGATCGAGCGGCACTGAAGGCGGCGTATAGGTTCTTTGACAACGCGGATGTCAACGCGCGCGACATTCTCGCCCCGCATATAGCCTCCAGCGTTGAGCGTATGCGCGGTGAGCCGGTAATTCTGGCGGTGCAAGACACCACCTACATCGATTATTCGGGGCATCGTGCCACCGAAGGACTGGGTCCGATGAACGACAGAGACGGGTGGGGATTGCTGTGCCACGGGACGCTGGCTTTCACCCCCGAGGGCTTGCCGCTCGGGGTGTTGGGCTTGCGAGTCTGGGCGAGAGATCCGAAGAACCGTCGTCTGAACGCAACCCGGCCCGGGCGAGCCATTGAGGAGAAGGAAAGTTACAAGTGGCTTGACAGCGTGCAGGCGCTGGCGCAGTTGCGTGAGCAACTGCCTGGAACGCGCCTGGTGAGTGTGGCTGATCGCGAAGCGGATGTGTATGAGTTCTTTAACGAGGCCCAAGTTCTGGGCGTGGATCTCCTGGTGCGCGCATCCTGGGATCGGCGAGTAGAAGGTCCTCAGGGACATATCTGGTCGACATTGGCCAAGGCGCCGCTGCTGGCCCAGCAACGATTGCAACTGTCGCGCAGCCCCGGCCAAGCCGCGCGGGTGGCCAAACTGAGTCTTCGTGCCTGTCCGATCACCTTGCAGCCGCCAGCAGACCATGCAAGGCTCAACATGGAGCCCATTGGCCTGTGGGCGCTGTGGGCGTGCGAGACGCGTCCCCCTGCCGGAGTCAAAGCAATCGAATGGATATTGCTCACTACCATACCGACCGACTCGGCCGAGCAGGCCTGCGAGCGGCTGCAGTGGTATGCCCGACGCTGGGGCATCGAGGTTTGGCACCGAATACTCAAAGGCGGCTGCAAGATCGAGGCACGACAGCTGGAATCCTTCGATCGGCTCAAGCGTTTGCTCAGCGTCTATGCGGTGATTGCTTGGCGTATCCTGTATGCGCGCATGCTCTCGCGTCTGACACCCAATGTATCGGCCTGCGCTATCCTGGCTCCCGACGAGTGGCAGGCCTTGTACTGCCGCATCCATCGCACCTCGACTCCGCCGGCCACCGCACCGCCATTGCGACAGGCCTTGCGCTGGATCGCGCGCTTGGGCGGATTCCTGGGGCGCACCGGCGACGGCGAGCCCGGCGTCCAAACCATATGGAACGGATTTCACGAACTGATTGCCTTGACCGATATGTATAGAATCATGAACCCAGATAAATCACGCAAATCTAAACAAGCAAAAATTGCGGGTAATGATTAGCCTTTGGGGGACAACCCCGCGCCGATTCTGTGGGAGGGACGCCCTCGCCCCGATCAGCGCCAATTCGAACACCGATCGGCCCGGGGGCGGGCCTCCTACAAAACCGCACCGGTTTGTGATGGACCA
>JAKAIH010000059.1 GCA_021825225.1 Pseudomonadota bacterium | reverse complement strand
CGCACTGGTTCATCGAGCGCGGCTTCGCCGAGGCCGCCATCGGCGCGCTGCCCGAGCCGAAGAAATCGCTCTATAACTGGCAGCGGCGTTCCAAAGTGCTGGTGAAGAAACTCTAGAGCCTGCCAGATACGGCGTCTCCGACAGCGTCGGACGCGACGGGTGAACCTGCGCGCTGCGCACGCCAACCGCGTTTTTGCCATGGATAAACACCATCCGTAGCAAAAACGCGGTTATGAATAGAAGCAAGAGCGGCTGAGGGCCGGGTTTTATCCGAGATCGTCAATTGCGTACGGATCGCTTTTATCCGTACGCAATCGACGATCCGCGCGGACGGCTTCTGGTCCGCGCCAAGCCGTAAGCTGCGACAGGACACCATTCGAGATGCCGCCTCAATGCGGCATGCAATCGAGCTCCTGCGCCAGCGCGCGCAAACGCGGCGCGATCTCGACGCGGTAGGGTGCAGGCGCCGGCTCCAGCGACTTGAGCTGCGGCGGCAGGCGCGACAATTCGGCAGCCGCGCGCGCGCGCATGCCGGCGAGCGCTTCGGGCGCCGCGACGCGCCTGCCCGAACGCATCACCGGCAGCAATAGCGGCGTTCCCGGCTGCGCCTCGCCCTCCAGCGCCACCACGTCGTGATCGGGCGTGCCGTCGGCTGCAAAGTGCCGGTACACCTGCTTGCGCCCCGGCCAGGTGGCCTTGCCCTCCGAATGCTTGCGCCGCGGCGTCCCGGCGTACTCCTGCAGCTTGTAGGCGCAGTCGAGGAAAGGCGCATCGCTCGAAGTATCGAGCGCGGTGCCGATGCCGAAGCCGTCGATCGGCGCGCCCGCCGCAAGCAGCTCGCGCACCTTCCACTCGTCGAGATTGCCGCTGGAAAATATGGTCGCCTCCGCCAGGCCGCCGCGGTCGAAGATCGCGCGCACCGCGCGCGCATGCGCCGCGAGATCGCCGCTGTCCAGACGCACGCCGCGCACGCGTATGCCCTCGCGCGCAAGCTCGGGCGCAATGCGCACCACCTTCTCCGCCGCGCGCTCGGTGTCGTAGGTATCGATCAGCAGCACCACGTTGGCCGGGCAGGAACGCGCGAAGCCCTTGAATGCGGAAACCTCGTCCACATGCGCCTCGATGTAGGAGTGCGCCATGGTGCCGAACACCGGGATGCCGTAGTCGATGCCGGCCTGCACCGTCGCGGTTCCGGAAAAGCCGGCGAGGTAGGCGGCGCGCGCGGCGAGCAGCCCGGCCTCGGCGCCGTGCGCGCGGCGCATGCCGAAATCGATCAGCAGTTTTCCCGGCGCGGCGAGCACGCTGCGCGCGGCCTTGGAGGCGATCAGCGTGGAAAAGTGCAGCAGGCTCAGCAGCCGGCTCTCCACCACCTGCGCCTGCGGAATCGGAGCGCTGATGCGCAGGATGGGCTCGTTGCCGAAAAACACCGTGCCCTCCGGCAGCGCCTGCACGTCGCCGCCAAAGCGCAGTTCGCCGAGCGCGGCGAGAAACGGTTCGCTGAAGCCGCCGTGCGCGCGCAGCCAGTCCAGTTCGTCCCCGCTCACGCGGAATTGTTCGAGGTAGCCGAGCACCTGCTCCAGCCCAGCGGCGACGAGGAAATTGCGCCCGGGCGGCAGCGCGCGCACGAAAAACTCGAACACCGCCGTCTCGGCCATGCCCTCGTCGAAATAGGCCTGCAGCATGGTGAGCTGGTACAGGTCGGTCAGCAGTGCGCTTTGCCTCTGGCTCACGGCTCGAGGTCCTCGTAGCATATGGCGCGCGCGCCCAGCCGCTGCATCTCGTCCTGCGCGCGCGCGCCGTCCCCGCTTTTGAGCTCGACCGCACGTATGGCGTCGGCAAGCAGCAGCACCGCGAAGCCCGCGCCGAGCGCGTCGCGCACGGTGTTGAGCACGCAATAATCGGTGGCGAGACCGCCGATGAACAGGCGTGTGGCGTGGACTGCGCGCAGGCGCGCGGCGAGATCGGTGCCGCCGAAGCCGGAATAGGAATCCGTCCCGGGCGCCGTCGCCTTGGATATGACGATCGCGGTGGGCGGCAGTGCGAGGCCGGGCGCGAATTCGGCGCCATACGTGCCGGCAACGCAATGCGGCGGCCAGATGCCGCCCTGGGCCTTGAACGAGCAGTGATCAGGCGGATGCCAGTCGCGCGTGGCGAATACCGGCAGCGCGTACGCGGCAAATGCCGCAAGATAATGCCCGAGCGCCGGCACCACCGCATCGCCCTGCGGCACGGCAAGACTGCCGCCGGGAAGAAAATCGTTCTGCACGTCGACCGCGATCAGCGCATCCCCGGTTTGCAGACGAATGGAAAGACTGGGATTCATGTGGCGCACCGCCGCGAAGGAAACGGGTATTCGAGTGCTCGAGAAAACATTGTCCGGCTGCGCCATAAGCGCCGTATTGATTATCGTCAAACGGCCCTCGGCGCGGCGCGCTAGCCTTGCTTGCAGCGGGCGCCATCATGCATGAACCCTACGCCTATTTCGAACACGGCGCCGACGTGGGCATCGTCGGGCGCGGTCGCAGCATCGAGCAGGCGTTCGAACATGCGGCGGTAGCGGTGTTCGCGCTGATGACCAGGACGGACGAAGTGCGGCCGCAGCAAAGCATGGCGATCGAATTCGAGGAAGCCGACATCGAGCTCGCGCTGGTCGCCTGGCTCAACCGGCTGCTGGGCGAGGCGAGGAGCCGCGCCCTCGTCTTCGGCCGCTTCCAGCTGCGCCGCCACGGCAGCCACTGGAGCGGCGCGGCGCAAGGCGAGCCCTGGCGCGAAAACCTGGAGCGCGGCGTTGAAGTCAAAGGCGCGACGCTCACCGCTCTCGCCGTGACGCAGCAGGACGGCGTCTGGGAAGCGCGCTGTGTTGTCGACGTATAGAGGAAGCCAACGCGTATGGACCTCGCCCGCTTGAAGGAAATCAACCCCTGGTGCTATGCGCTCGCGCCTTTACCGGGCGAGGAGCGCGCGCCGGTGCGCCTGTACGCCAATGCAGAGTTGCTGCGCGGCATGGACGCCAAGGTGCTGGAGCAGATTGCGAATGTCGCACGCCTGCCCGGTCTGGTCGGCGCAGCCATGACCATGCCCGATGCGCACTGGGGCTACGGGTTTCCCATAGGCGGCGTCGCCGCCTTCGACGCCGAGGCGGGCGGCATCATTTCCGCCGGCGGGGTCGGCTTCGACATTTCCTGCGGCATCCGCTGCCTGCGCAGCAACCTCGACCTGCCGGTCATTGCGCCGCGCCTGGAACGGCTCGCCGACCAGCTGTTTCGGTCGATACCCGCGGGCGTAGGCGAGGAAGGCAAGCTCAAGCTCTCCCCGGCCGAGCTCGATGCGGTGATGCGCGGCGGCGCGCAATGGGCCTTGCACCATGGCTACGGCGAGGCGTCGGACCTGGACTACATCGAGGAGCGCGGTTGCGTCGCCGGCGCCGAGCCCAAGGCCGTGTCCGACCTGGCGAAACAGCGCCAGCGCGGCGAAATGGGCACCCTGGGCAGCGGCAACCACTATCTGGAAATACAGGTGGTGGAGCGCATTTACGACGCGCAGGCCGCCGCGGCTTACGGCCTGGCCGAAGGGCAGGTACTGGTGTCCATCCATTGCGGTTCGCGCGGCCTCGGGCACCAGGTCGGCACCGATTACCTGCTCACGCTGGCCAAGGCCGCAAGCAGGCTCGGCCTGCACCTGCCGGATCGCGAACTCGCCTGCGCGCCGATCAGGTCGCCCGAAGGCCAGCAATACCTGGGCGCGATGAACGCCGCGATCAATATCGCGCTCGCCAATCGCCAGATCCTCACCCATCTCGCGCGCGCGGCCTTTCGCGCAGTGCTCCCCGATGCGCGGCTGGAGACGCTGTACGACGTGTCGCACAACACCTGCAAAGCGGAGACCCATGTGGTGGAGGGCAAGCCGCGCCTGCTCTACGTGCACCGCAAGGGCGCGACGCGCGCCTTCGGGCCCGGGCATGCGGCGCTGCCCGAGCGCTATCGCGCAGTGGGACAGCCGGTGATCATCGGCGGGAGCATGGGCACCGGCTCGTGGATCCTCGCCGGCAATGCGGAAGAACAGAACGGCGCCTACGCCTCGGCCAGCCACGGCGCCGGACGCGCGATGAGCCGGCACCAGGCGCTGCGCAAATGGAACGGACGCGAGTTGATCCACGAACTCGCAACGAACGGCATCCTGATCCGCACGCGCTCCATGCGCGGCGCGGCCGAAGAAGCGCCCGGCGCGTACAAGGATGTGGATATGGTCGCCGAAGCCACGGAGCGAGCCGGGCTCGCGCGCCGCGTCGCGCTGCTGCGGCCGAAGGCCTGCGTCAAGGGCTGAATCGGTCGGAAAGCCAATAGGGACGCGGGTTTGCGGCCATGCTGCCCGGACTGCGTCCGGCCGCAACGCCATCCGCCGAGCCAGCGCCCCTCAGCACTTTCAGTGCATGAGTTCCAGCAGCGGCCGATGGAAGCCGTGCACGAAGATGAACGCCAGGCCGACGGCGGTCAGGATCGCGGCGCCGGCAAACTGAAACGCGATCTGGGCGCGGCGCAAGCCTGGGGTGTAGCTGAAGCGGCGTTGCCAGGCAGCGGCCCATGCGGGCTTGAAAATCATCAGCCAGGCCGGAAGCGTAAGCCCCAGCCCGACCAGGATCAGCGTCAACGCGCCCACCGTCGCCGACGGCGCATTGAAACCGCCGAAGAAAATCGCCAGGCCGATGTATCCGCTGGGGGGCGGCACGAAGGCGAGCAGCCACGGCAGCGCACCCGATCCTGCCGGCAGGGCGCACACACCTCCCGGCGAGCGGACCTGCTGAATGGTCGTGTACAGCAGATACATCGCCGCGAGGAGCAGAAGTATGCCCCAGGGCATGCGCAAGGCGGTTCCGAAGAGGCCTGCCAGCGCGCCCACCAAGGCCATCACGCCGAGGCGAATCGCAACGAGCAGCGCCATTTTCGACGGCTGTCTTTGCGTACTGGTCCACACCAATGTGCCGCTGCCGCAGGACGGATTGAGGTTGAACAGGATTCCGACCAGGAAGGCCAGAGGGAATACGAACCAGGGCGTCATGGCTGGGGAGGATGTTGAAATGGCGCTGAACATCACTGACTATCAATGTGCTTGATTGGTTCCGCGTTCGGGCTGGAACTCGCCACTGGCAGCTCGATTCTTTCGGCGGCATGCGCAAGTGCGGATACCGCATCGTCGATGGCTTTCCTTGTCGATTGGTCCAATTGATTGTTTCGCTCGGCCGGGCTTACTTTGCGGGTGAGCCGCGACAAGCTCATATCGGACAATCCCGTGTCGCTGGTTTCCCAGACTGTTGCGACTGGATTCAGGCGGAGGAGCGCCGCTTCTATTCTCACCGGGCGGCTCACCACGTCCAAGGCCCCGAAGCCGGCGTAGGCCTTCGCCGATTCTTCGACGGCTTCCTGTGTCAAGTAAGCAATGTACTCCCTTCGCAGACAACTATGAAAAACATTCGTAAAGTGCTTTTTCATGGCCAGGTCACGCGCATTGAGCCTTCAATTCGATGTCCGCTGCTGTCTCGCGCCGGGTTCGACTGGCTGCGCGCGTCATCATGACGCTTTCCGAGAGGGGATCGTTTTTCAATAGCTCTGACTTGGGGGATATAAAAGGGGGGCGTCGCCCCTTTTTCAATACCCTGTTAGCGCCGTTCGGTCCGCACTGCTCTTTGATTTTCAGCCGAACGGGCGAAGAGCCAATCAAGATGCGGGCTTTGGGTTCTAGCGATGCGGCTTTTCTTCTTCGGGCGGGCGAATTTTCCGGAACAGCGCGAGCAGCAGCAGGTCGTAGGCGATCTTCGCACCGCCCGCGACCAGCAGCGGCCAGCCGAAGCTCGACAGGCTCAGCATCCAGCCCGCGAGGAACGGGCTCAGCGCGGAGGCGAGGCTGCGCGGCACCGAGGTGATGCTCGCTGCGGCAGGCCGTTCCGCCGGCGTGACGATCGCCATCACGTAGGAACTGCGCGTCGGCACGTCCATCTGCGACAAGGCGCTGCGCACGAACAGGAGCGCGATCGCCCAACCCAGGTGCGGGACGAAGGGCAGCAGGATCAGGCACACGCTCGACGGGATGTGCGTGAACACCATGGTATTCACCAGTCCGAAGCGGCCGGCGACGCGCACGGCGACGAGATAGGAGGCGGCGCTGAGCACGCCGGTCCAGAAAAATATCGCGCCCGCCGACGCCGGCGACAGGTCGAAGCGCTGATACAGCCACAGCGCCACCATCGATTGCACCACGAAACCGCCCGCGAATGCGTCGAGGCTGAACAGCGCCGCCAGCGTGTATACCCTTTTTTTCGATTGCTGCAGCGGCGCCAGCGGCTGCCGCTCTTCGCTCGCCAGCGCGCGGGGCAAGCCGCGATAGACGAGGCCGGAGACGCAGGCAAGCAGCGCATACAGCAGGAACATCGCCTGCATGGCATGCGTCGAAGACATGCCGCTCAGACTGACGATGGTCGCGGGCAGCGCCGCCGCGAGCGATCCCGCGGCGGCGAGCAGGGAGCCGACGAGGCTGTAGCGCGCGAACGTCGCCGTGCGCTGCCGGTCGGCGACGACGCGTGCGAGCACGGCATGCTCCAGCGGCAGGAACACACTGACGTCCCCGCTCGATGGATTCAGCGTACCCACCAGCGCAATGAGCAGCAGCGGCCAGAATTGGGTGAAGAAAGCGAAACCGAGGCCGGTGAACGCCATCAGCGCGGCGGCGGCGAGCAGCAGGCTGCGGTAGTGGTAGCGCCAGGCGTGGACTCCGACCGCGAGCGTGAGCAGGCCGGAACCGACGAGCGTGGTGGTCGCGATGATGCCCACCTGCAGCGGGCCGAAGCCCAAACCGAGCAGATACAGCGGCAGCAGCAGGCTCACGTAGCCGTCGCCGAACGCGCGCAGGCCCTTCGCAATGAGCAGGCGGTTGACGTTATTCGATTTGGTGTCCATGGTCCGCTCCTATGCCCGAGCGGCAGATTTGGACGGGACACCGTCTAGGCGGGAGGCCACCGGGGTCTGCCTCGCCCCGATGCGTGCAGCGTAACGCAACTGCACCGGTTGGGCAATCGCAATTCGCAGACGACGGTATACAACGCGCTCCAATTGCCGCGCCTTTTGCCAATTATCGCAATTTGCGATAATATGCCCAAATGCGCCTGATCAGCAACAAAGCTCTGCGCGAGTTCACGACCGTGCATCGCGAGGCTAGCGAGCCCTTGCAGGCCTGGCGCAAGCTGATCGAGCGCAATACGTTTGACGGCTTCGCCGACCTAAGGCGCGTGTTCAATTCGGTCGACAAGGTCGGCAATTATTTCGTGTTCAACATCGCCGGAAATCGTTACAGGCTGATCGCGGCGATTCATTTCAATACACAGACGCTTTACGTGCGTGCAGTTCTAACCCACGCCGAATACGACCATTGGAGACCATGATGGGTGCAATCGAGATCGACAAGATCGCCAAACGCTACAAAGCGCTGTGCGAACTGGTACCGCTAAAACCAGTCACCAAGAATGCCGAATACGAAGCGGCGGTCGAACATCTGAACCAGCTGCTCGACGCGGGCGGCGCGAACCAGGCGCACCCCCTGGCCGGCTTGGTCGAAGCGCTCGGCGAGCTGATTCAGACCTATGAAAAACGTCAAACTCCGATGGCGGAAGCCGAACCGCGCCAGGTGTTGCGCTACCTGATGGAGGAACACGGCCTCAAGCAGACCGACCTTGCCGGGATCGCCTCACAGGGCATGATCAGCGATGTCCTTTCCGGGCGCCGCGCGATCAGCAAGGCGCTCGCGAAAAAGCTGGCGACCAAGTTTCACGTGTCCGCGGCGGTGTTTCTTTAATACGAGATCTCAGTCGCTTTACAGAAACCCAATGCGGCGCTTCTTCGCTGGCTCGGGCGGAGCCATGAGCTGACGGATAGCCTCCAGGATGCCGCTGATCGCCTGGTCATGAGTGGCGAGCTTGCGTTCCAGGCGCGATTCCAGCTCGTCGAGCCGCTTGGCGAGTTCCTTGTGCGTGGCGAGCGTCTCGCGCAGTTCGACGAAAGCGCGCACCACATAAAGGCTGACCTCTACCGCACGCGGCGTGTTGAGCACGGAAGCTGCCATCAGCGCCCCGTGCTCGGTGAACGCGAACGGCATTGTCGGGGAAAATTTCAGCCGCCGGAGGTGGTCACAATTTGCAACCACCTCGTCGCGCTCGACGCGACTGAGCTGGAATACGAAATCCTTCGGGAAGCGCTCTGCGTTACGCTTGATCTGCTGATTCAGGCGCTTGGTAGAGACGCCATAGAGCGCGGCAAGGTCAGCGTCGATCATGACCTTCTGACCGCGAATGACGAGGATTTGCCGGGCGATCTGCGCGGTGACGGCGAGTGCTGCCACTTCGGCCTTCTTTGTGGTGGCGCGGCTTTTCATGCAGGAAACAACGGACCGGGTGCCTGGAAAGTTGACACCGGCACGCTTCCGGCAGAGCGCAACCAATCTGAAAGCCAATAGGGACGCGGGGTTTGGCCGTTCGGCCTAATTCGCGCCGATCACCCCGCCCTCGACGCGCCGCGCGCGGCCGAGCGACACCAGGGTCTCCACGATCTGCGGCAACCGTTTCTTCCACGGCCCGCGGCCGGTGAAGTGCGCCGCGAGTGCGTCGTCGTCGATGGGCGAGCGCGCCGCGGCGAGCACGTCGGCCACGCGCCGCACCTGCTCGGGCAGCTCCTTCGGCCAGGCGAGCTTCGCCGCCTTGCCCGCCACGGCCGCAATTTCTTCGGTCTCGATCTCGATTTCCGCTTGCGCCGGCGCGCGGCGCTCGCCCGGATGCTGGAATTCCGGCCGCAGCCAGCGGATCAGGCCGCGGCTCTCTTCGGCCGCCGGAAGCGCCCGCGCATACTGCTCCGCCTGGCCGCGGGCGCGCTGCATGGCGTCGTCGAAGCCCCTGCCGTCGGCGCGGCGCAATTTCTTCGCTTCGAGCACGAAGGCGCCGCGGCGGTACAGATCAATGAAACCCGCGGATTCGCTGCCGTCGCCATGGCGGAACGTGACGCGACGCTCGAACACATAGGCGTTGTCGCGCGTGTCTTCGTGCGCGGGTTCGGGCTGCGGCAATTCGAGCAGCGCGCACAACTCGCCGAGGAACAACTGGTAATTCGCGCGCTCGCTCCCGCCTGCTCGCTTCCCAGCGAGCGATGAAAGCCTCAACCGACGCGCTCAAGGGCGCTTGCGGCATGTACTCGCCACGGGCACATTCACCTTGCTATTCCTCCCATGGTTTCATTGTATCCCATCGGGGCGATTCGACGGAAACGCCCGTCCCTATTGGCTTTCAGGGCATTCTGGCAGCTTAGACAAACCCCACTTCAAGCGCACCGAACTCGCCGAACTCCATCCTGATGCTGTCACCTGCCGCTACCGGCACCGGCGTCACGCAGGTGCCGGTGATCACCACCTCACCCGCACGCAGGCCCTCGCCGTAAGTGCACAGTTCGTTCGCGATCCAGGCGAGCGCCGCGCGCGGATCGCCCAGCACGTTCGCGCCCGAGCCCTGCCCGGCGAGCGCGCCGTTGCGCCAGGCGGCGACGGCGTGCTGCACCAGATCGCGTGCGCGCCAGTCGGTGCGCACCTCCGGTCCGATCACGTACCAGCAGCCGCAGGCCACGTCGGCGATCAGTTGCGCCGCGCCAACGCAGGTGAAGTCCTGGTAGCGCGAGTCCGGTATCTCGATCGCCGGATGCAGCGTGGCAACTGCAGCCAGCACCTCGTCCACGCTGTAGGCGTCGGCGCGTTTGGGCAGGTCGGCGCCCATGCGAAACGCGAATTCGGCTTCGGCGACCTTCATGTTGTTGCCAGCGAGCGAAATGCGCGCCCCGCTTTCGCGCGCGCGCCGCGAGCAGCGGGCCCGCGATCGGACCGTCGACGCGGATATGCTGCTGCCCGGCCTTGCTGGTGGCGGCGATCTTCCAGCCGACGATGTTCTGGCCGGACAGCTGCGCCAGCTCGGCCTG
>JAKAIH010000058.1 GCA_021825225.1 Pseudomonadota bacterium | reverse complement strand
CAGTTGCGCGCGCTGCGCCTTTGCTTGCGCCCTCACCAGATCGGTCATGCGCGCAAAGTCTTCGATCGCCTGCGCCGTGGTCTTGCGCACATTGCTCATGCTGTGCGCCTCGGACACGGAAATCGGCACCATGACGCGGCGCGCGCCGGCTGCGAGCGCGCGCTCGCAGCCTTTGGCATTGGGCACCAGCACCACCGGCGTCAGTCCGGTCACGGAATTCGCATGCGCCAGCACTTCCTCGGCATCGACGAACTGCGGGATGAGCTTTGCCGGGACAAAGGAACAGACCTCGATCGAGCGTACGCCGGCGGCGGCTTCGGCGCTGATCCAGGCCTTCTTCGCCGCGGTCGGCATGAAACTCCCGGTGTTCTGCAAACCGTCGCGCGGACCGACTTCGGTGATGGCTACGTCGCCTGCATGCATGCGATTCCTCCCTCCGGCTTGGTCAAGCTGCAAGTATCGCATAGTGCCCCGCGGCCCCGCGACCCGGATGCCGCCGACTCTGCCACGCGTGGCTGGAGACGCGCATCCGCCGCGGCGATCGGGTGCGGCTGGAGTATAATTTCGCTCCGCTGCGCTTAGCCGGACGCGGCCCGGGTGCCGCGACTTGCAAGCTGCCCGTCGGGCATGGCAGCGGCGACCGAGCAACCCTATTCCTCCGGCTTTGATCCCATGAATGTGCTGTACGAAGAGACCGGCTCTTTCAAGGTCGGCGCGGTGCTCGCGGAGAGCGACTCGTCGCTGCAGGTGGAGGCTGCGCACGGCAGAAGGAGCAAGATCAAGGCGGCGAGCGTGCTGCTGCGTTTCGACGTGCCGCCGCTGGCCGAACTCATGGGCAAGGCCGAGACCTTGGCGGCCGAGATCGATACCGACTTCCTGTGGCAATGCTGCGGCGAGGCGGAATTCGGTTTCGCCGATCTGGCGCGCGAATATTGCGGCCATGCTCCGAGCGCGCTCGAGGCCGCCTCTATCCTGATCAAGCTGCAGTCGGCGCCCATGTATTTCTACCGCAAGGGCAAGGGGCGCTTTCGCGCCGCCCCCGCCGACACGCTCAAGGCGGCGCTTGCCGGCGTGGAGAAAAGGCGGTTGCAGGAGGAGCAGATCCGGTCCTGGGCGCAGGAGCTGCAGCGCGGCACCCTTCCCGAGCCGCTGCACGCGATACTGCCGCAATTGTTGTACCGGCCCGACCGCAATCGCATCGAGACCAAGGCGCTGGAGCTGGCCTGCGAGGCGAGCGGACTATCGGCGGCAAGGCTCGTCGAGCGCGCAGGCGCGCTGCCCTCCAGCCACGACTACCATCTGGGCGGCTTCCTGTTCGAAAACTTCGACGGCGACGCTGGCTTTTCCGAGGACATCAGCGTCGGCGACCCCCCGGAATTGCCTCTGGCCGCCGTCGCCGCGTTCAGCCTGGACGACGCCAGCACTACCGAAATCGACGATGCTTTTTCCCTGACGCGGCTCGCCAACGGCCGCTATCGCGTGGGCATCCACATCGCCGCGCCGGCACTGGGTTTCGCGCCCGCTTCGGCGATGGACAAAATCGCGCGCGCGCGCATGTCGACGGCTTATATTCCGGGACGCAAGATCACCATGCTGCCGCCGCAGGTGATAGAACGCTACACGCTGGCCGAGGGGCGCACTTGCCCGGCGGTATCGCTGTATTTGGACATCAATCCGCTGTCGTACCTGGTGGAGAGCCAGGAAACGCGCGTCGAGCGCGTGCGTATCGCCGCCAATCTGCGCCATCACCAGGTGGAAGCGCTGGACGCAGCCTTTCTCGCCGGTGAAGAACGCGGCGAACTGCCGTTCGAGGCGGAACTTTTTTTCCTGTGGCGGCTCGCGCTCGAACTGGAGGCAGCGCGCGGCAAGCCCGCAACGCAACCCGATCGGGTCGACTACAATTTCTACGTCGAGAACGAGCGCGTCAGCATCGTCGAGCGCAGGCGCGGCGCGCCGCTGGACAAGCTGGTGGCGGAGCTGATGATCAGCGCCAACAACAACTGGGGCAGGCTGCTCGCCGACCGCGGCATACCCGCCATCTACCGCACCCAGTCCAACGGCAAGGTGCGCATGACCACGGTGCCCTCTCCGCACCAGGGTCTGGGCGTGTCGCATTACATCTGGGCCAGCTCGCCGCTGCGCCGCTATATCGATCTGCTCAACCAGTGGCAGTTGCTCGCCTGCCTCGCGGCTACGGCGCCGCCGTTCGGAAAGAATTCCGCCGATCTGCTCGCAGCAGTGCGCGAATTCGAACTGACCTATGCGACCTACGACCAGTTTCAGAGCAAAATGGAGCATTACTGGTGCCTGCGCTGGCTGTTGCAGGAGCAGGTAACGCTGGCGCGGGCTCAGGTGCTGCGCGAGAATCTGGTCAAGTTCGAAGGCATTCCGCTGTATGTCCGGATACCCTCCTTGCCGGACCTGGAAGTCGGCAGCCGCGTGCTGCTTGAAATCGAGGGGATAGATCTGATCGACAATTCGGTCAAAGCTCGATACAAGGGATCGGCCGAGGGCTAGCGACAAAGTTAAGATGAACTCTCTAGTAAAGCATAGAATATATTGATTTCAGGAGTATTTGAGGTCTGATTGCACAGCGTCTATTCGCTCGGCTCCATGCGCCTGCGCTGGCCTGAGTTCATGACCGGCATGGATTCTTCCTCGCGCAGCCTCACGCTCGCGCTGGGCCTTTCCATTTTCCTGCACGCGGTGGCATTGTCCATCCATTTCCGCTTGCCTGACATCATTCGCGACAAGTATGCCGCGCAGTCGCTCGACGTCGTGCTGGTCAACAGCAAGACGCGCGCGAAACCGGTCAACGCCAATGTGCTGGCGCAGGCCAATCTGGACGGCGGCGGGAATACCGACGAGAACCGGCGCGCCAAGACGCCGCTACCTGTGCTGAAGGAGGCTCAGACCGGCGCAGAGGCGAAACGCGCAGCGCGCCGGGTGCACGAACTGGAGGCGCAGCAGCTGAAGATGATGACGCAGCTGCGCGCGCGAAGAAGCGTGCCCGCCGCCGAACAGCCGAAGGCGGCGTCCGCGGCCGAGGCGCCGCAGCCGCGCGTTTCGGGCCAGGACCTCGCCACCAGCGCGCTCGCGATCGCGCGCCTGGAAGCGCAGATCGCGCGCCAGTCCGAGGAGTATCAAAAGCGCCCGATCAGAAAATTCATCGGTTCAAGCGCGCAGGAATACCGCTTCGCGCAGTACGTAGAGGACTGGCGCCTCAAGGTCGAGCGCATCGGCAACCTGAATTATCCCGACGACGCGCGCGGTCGGGTTTACGGCAGCCTCGTGCTCACCGTTTCGATCAATTCCGACGGCAGTCTGGAATCGGTCGAAGTGCGGCGTTCGTCCGGGCACCAGGTTCTCGACCGTGCGGCAGAGCGCATTGTAAAAATGGCCGCACCCTACGCCCGCTTCCCCGCCAACATCAAGCGCGATACCGACATTCTCGTCATTACCCGCACCTGGACTTTTGCTCGGGGCGACAGATTGCAGGGAGAGTAGCCTCTCGCCATGGCGGACCAATACGCCGTTATCGGCAACCCGGTGGCGCACAGCAAATCGCCGCTGATTCACGCCGCATTCGCGCGCCAGACCGGGCAGGATCTGGTGTACACAAGGCTGCTCGCGCCCAAGGACGCGTTTGTGGCGACTGCCAATGCATTCCGCGAACGCGGCGGGCGCGGCCTCAATGTCACGCTGCCGTTCAAAGGCGAGGCATTCCGCTACGCCACCGTGCTATCCGCGGGCGCGCGCGCGGCGCAGGCGGTGAACACGCTGAAGTTCGATGGCAATACGGTTTTCGGCGACAACACCGACGGGGCGGGACTGGTGAACGACCTGCTGCACAATCTCGGCTTTGCGCTCGCCGGGCAGCGCGTTCTCCTGCTCGGCTCAGGCGGGGCGGCGCGCGGCGTGATCGAACCGCTGCTCCAGCAAAAGCCGGCGCAATTCGTGCTCGCCAACCGCACGCCGGACAAAGCGCGGCAGCTGGCCGAAGACTTTCGCGGCGCAATCGAGGCTCGCAGCTATGACGCGCTCGCCGACGGACAATTCGACCTCGTCATCAACGCCACCTCGGCCAGCCTCGCGGGCGAGTTGCCGCCGCTGCCGCCCGGGGTGTTCGCGCACGGCGCGCTGGCTTACGACATGATGTACGGGAGGAACGAAACCCCCTTCCTCGCATTTGCCCGAGACCAGGGGGCAGGGCAACTCGCCGACGGCCTGGGTATGCTGGTGGAACAGGCGGCGGTATCGTTCTTTATTTGGCGCGGGATACGACCGGACAGCGCCCCGGTGCTGCAGCTGTTGCGGCAGCCGCAAGATGCTTAAGGCGATCAGGCGGGCGTTGGCGGCGCTGTGGAAGGCGTTCTGCTACACCCTGGGTGTATTGTTCATTGCCCTGCTGCTCTATCAGGGCTGGTTCGCGCTGCACATCTGGTACTGGGTGGGACACAACCCCGGCAACACCAGTTTCATGCAGGCGCGGCTGGAGCGCATGCGCGAAAAAAGCCCCAATGCACACCTGCAGCAGCGCTGGGCAAGCTACGGGCGCATCTCCGAGCAATTGAAGCGCGCGGTGATCGTGGCCGAAGATGCGAAGTTTTCCGAACACGACGGCTTCGATTGGGAAGGCATACAGAAGGCGATGGAAAAGAACCAAAGGAGGGGGCGGGTGGTCGCTGGCGGCTCCACCATCAGCCAGCAACTGGCCAAGAACTTGTTTCTCTCCGGTGAGAAGAACCTGTGGCGCAAGGGCGAGGAGGCCGTCATCACCTCGATGCTGGAAATGCTGATGACCAAGGAACGCATATTCGAGATTTACCTGAACGTCGCCGAGTGGGGTGAGGGCGTATTCGGCGCCGAAGCCGCGGCACGGCATTACTTCAACACCAGCGCAGCCAGCTTGAATGCGGAGCAGGCGGCGCACCTCGCCGCCATGTTGCCGCGGCCGCTTTATTACGAACGCAACCGCAACTCTGAATTCCTGCAGCGTTACAGCGCAACCATACGCGCGCGCATGCCTTCGGCCCAGCTTCCTTAGCCGGCGGCGCCATGCGGCGATGCGCCCATGCCGCGATACCGCTGCTCAAGCGCCCTTCAGCGCAGCGCGCCGGCCGCGGCGCGCATCGATGCCGTGCAGGATCAACAGCCCGAGCACGAAGAAGGCGCCCGTAATCAGCATGGCAAGGCGGTGATTGCCTTGCGATATCCAGCTTACCGCGCCATAGGTGATGGGTCCAAGGATGGAAGACAGATTTGTCGCCAACCCCCACAGGCCGAAGAATTCGGCGCGACGGGCCTTGGGGCTCAGATAGCCCACCAGCGCACGCCCGGCGGACTGGGACGCTCCGAGGCACAGGCCGGCGAGGTTGGCCGCGGCCCAGAACAGCGGCCGCGTGTCGGCCGCCCAGGCAATCAACACGGTCGCGATCCAGCCGGCGAGCGTGAGCGCGATGGTAGGGACGTGGCCGATGCGATCCTGCACATTGCCGAGGAAGAACGCCCCCAGCGCGGCAGTGACATTGACCGCGAGCACCAGGACGAGCGTATCGCGGGTGTTGAAGCCCATCGCCTGTTCGGCGTAAATCGCGGCGAGCGTAATGACCGTCTGCACTCCCGCTTGATAGAACACGATGCACCACAGGAAGCGGCGCAGGTCCTGGTAGGCAGCCGCATGGCGCAGGGTATCGGCAAGCCGCGCGAATGCCGCAGCCGCCACGGAGGCGCCCGGCGGCCACGGCTGCGGCAAGGCGCGCTCGCGCAACAAAGCGAAGGTAGGGAGGCTGGCCAAGGCGAACAGCGCCGCAGTGATGAGCATGGTCACCGGCACGAATTGCGCCGCCGTTTGACCTGAGGCCTGCGCCCAGGACACGTAAGCAAGGCAGACGCCGAGGGTGATCAAGCCGCCGATATAGCCCAGGCTCCAGCCCCATCCCGACACCTTGCCCAGGTCCCTGCCGCGCGCCAGTTCGGGCAGGAAGGCGGCGATAAGATCGCAGCCGGTGCAAAAGAAAAAATTCGATACGATCACGCAGATCACGGCAGTCGCGAGATCGCCCGGGCCGGCCAGGGCCAAGGCCGCGGTGCCGAGCACGCAGCCAACGGTGGAAACAAGCAGCAGCCGCTTCTTGTTCGCGCGCAGATCGGCGTAGGCGCCGATTACCGGCGCAGTGACGATCACCAAGGCGTAGGACAGTGACAGGGCTGCGGTCCAGGCGAAAGTCGCCCAAGGCGCGCCGGCCGCCACTACCGCGACGAAGTAGGCGTTGAAAATCGCCGTGAGCACCACCGTGGTGTAACCCGAGTTGGCGAAATCGTACATCGCCCAGGCCCAGATTTCCCGCGGCCCCGCGCCCCGCTCAGGTCCGCTGCCAGCACGCACTCCGGCCAAATTCGAAGCCAATGGATTGCCACCTATTGAAAGGCGATGCTGCCATGATAACCCGGCTGCTAGAATCGACCCTAGGCGCGGGCACCATCCGCGGTTCATGACCGCGTATTTCAGGAAAGGAAACTACATCATGCTCAAGGAATTCAAGGAATTTGCACTCAAGGGCAATGTGATGGACTTGGCCGTAGGCGTAATCATCGGCGCGGCTTTCGGCAAGATCGTCGATTCCGTGGTAAACGATTTGATCATGCCGGTAATCGGCCGGATACTTGGCGGCCTGGATTTTTCCAACTACTTCTTCGCGCTCAAGGAGATTCCGCCGGGCACGGCAATGACGCTCGAAGCGGTGAAGAAAGCGGGGGTGCCGGTGTTCGCCTATGGCAATTTTCTTACCATCGCCAGCAACTTCGTCATCCTCGCGTTCATCATTTTCATGCTGGTGCGCTGGATCAACAAGCTCAAGCGCGCCGAGCCGCCGGTCCCTGCGCCCGCTCCGCCGGAGCCGGAGGAAGTGAAGCTGCTGCGCGAAATCCGCGACAACCTGAAGTCTCGCTGAAAGGCCGCCGCGGCATTCCGGGGATTGCCGCGGTCGGGCTGGCCCCTACTTGCCCATGGCCGCGAATACGGCCTCGGCAGCGCTGATGGTTGCAGCGATGTCCTGCGCGCTGTGTGCCGCGGAGACGAAGCCCGCCTCGTAGGCCGAAGGCGCGAAATGCACGCCGCGCTCGAGCATGGCGTGAAAGAAACGATTGAACGCTTCCTTGTCGCACTGCATCACCTCGGCGAAGCTTTGCGGGACGCCGGCGCGAAAATAGATGCCGAACATGCCGCCGACCGCCTGCGCCGAGAACACCACGCCGTGCTTCTTCGCCGCCGCCGCCAGACCGTCGGTCAATACCAGCGTATTCGCGGCCAATTTTTCGTAGAAGCCGGGAGCCTGTACCAGCTTCAAGGTCGCGAGGCCCGCTGCCACTGCCACCGGATTGCCCGACAGCGTGCCTGCCTGATAGACCGGCCCCAGCGGAGCGATCTTCTGCATGATTTCGCGCCGTCCGCCGAAAGCGCCGACCGGCATGCCGCCGCCGATGACTTTGCCCAGCGTGGTGAGGTCGGGCTGGATGCCGTAACGCCCCTGCGCACAGCTCAGGCCCACGCGGAAACCCGTCATTACTTCGTCCAGGATCAGAACCGCGCCGTGTTTGCTGCACAGCTCGCGCATGGCGCGCAGGAATTCAGGTTTGGGCGCGATCAGGTTCATATTGCCGACCACCGGCTCGACGATCACCGCGGCAATGTCCTTCCCGCTCTCGGCGAAACAGCGCTCCAGCTGCCCGATATCGTTGTAGTCAAGCACCAGCGTATCCGCGGCAACCTGGGACGGCACACCGGAGGAACTCGGCTGGCCGAAAGTGAGCGCGCCCGAGCCGGCCTTCACCAACAGGCTGTCGGCATGGCCGTGATAGCAGCCTTCGAATTTGATCACACGATCGCGACCGGTATAGCCGCGCGCCAGGCGCAACGCGCTCATCGTGGCCTCGGTGCCCGAACTCACCAGGCGCACCAGGTCCATGCCGGGCAGCAGCTTGCACAGCAGTTCGGCGATTTCGATTTCGGCTTCGGTGGGCGCGCCGAAGGACAGGCCCTTCTCGGCCGCCGCGCATACTGCGGCCACCACCTCGGGGTGTGCATGGCCCACCACCATCGCTCCCCAGGAGCCGATGTAATCGATGTAGGATCGGCCTTCGCTGTCCCACATGCTCGCGCCCTTGGCGCGCGCGATGAAGCGCGGCGCGCCGCCCACGGCGCGAAACGCCCGCACCGGGGAATTGACCCCGGCGGGAATGAACTGCTGGGCCCTGGCAAACAAAGACTCGTTGCTCATTGCTGCATCCGCTGTTGTTGATAAAGTCGGGTAAATGCGGCCGCGCGCGCGGCGATGTCGCCGGCGTCAAACACGTCGCTGATCACGGCGACGGCGTCGGCCCCGGCGGCGAACGCCTGGGGCGCATTTTGCAGGTTTATGCCGCCGATCGCCACCAGCGGCAGCGTGTAGCGCCGGCGCGCCTCGGCGAAAATAGCCAGCGGCGCGCGCACCGCGCCAGGCTTGGTGGCGGAGCTGAACACGCTGCCGAATGCCAGATAATCGACGCCCGCCTGCACCGCGGCCGCGGCCAGTTCAATCCGGTCGTAACAGGAAGCGCCGAGCAGCTTGCCTGGCCCCAGGCGCCGCCGTGCTTCGACAAGATCGCCGTCGTCCGCACCGAGGTGTGCGCCATCGGCGTCGAGTTCCAGCGCGAGCGCAACGTCGTCGTTGACGATAAATGCTGCGCCCGCCTTGCGGCACAAGTCTGCCAGTGCACGGCCCTGCTCGCGTTTCAACTCGGACGCGGCGGTCTTGTTGCGGTATTGCAGCGCCGTGGCCCCGCCCGCGAGCGCTTCACCGACCTTGCGCAGCAGAACGCCGGTACGCGGCTCGTCCGGCGTGACCGCGTAGAGCCCCGCAAGCTGGCGCTTCACGCCTCAGTCCTCATTTTTCCCCTCCTCGTCCTCGGCTTCACGCGCCCAGAAGAAACGGTCGGGAATATGCTGACCCATGCCCGGACGAAAACCGGAGTTCAGCGTCTGCCACGTGTATTCCTGCGCCTCGCGCACCGCCTCCGGTACGTCCAGGCCGTTGGCGAGCGTGGCGGCGATGGCCGAAGCCAGGGTGCAACCGGACCCGTGATAGCTGCCGGGCAGGCGCTGCCAGCTGTCGCTGCGAATCACGCCCTGCTGGCCGTAGAGCGTGTTGATCACCTGCGGCGTGTTCTCGTGCGTGCCGGTGATCAGCACGTACTCGCAGCCCATCTCCAGGATGCGCTTGGCGCAATCCTCCAGCGAGCGTTCCTCGTCGCTGCCATCGTCGGCCAGGCGCCTCGCTTCGAGGCTGTTGGGCGTGATGATGGTGGTCTGCGGGATCAGCATTTCGCGCATGGCTTCGATCATTTCGTCGGTCGCCATTTCGTCGCCGCGGCCCGAGGCCAGCACCGGATCCAGGATCAGCGGCACGTCGGGGTAGTCCGACACCACCTCGGCGATGGCCGCGCAATTGTCCACGCTGCCCACCAGCCCGATCTTGAACGCCGCCACCGGCATGTCTTCCAGCAGCACGCGCGCCTGATCGCTGACCCAGTCGGCGTCGATCGGCAACACGTCCTCGACCCCCGCGGTGTCCTGCACCGTGATCGCGGTAACCACGGTAAGCGCGTGGCAACCCATGCTCGATAGCGTCAGCAAATCCGCCTGGATACCGGCACCGCCGGTGGGATCGGTGGCGGCGAAGCTGAGGACGATCGGCGGCAGGGAGGTGGGCATGGTGGGCGCCACGCTGGAACAAGGCATGGCAACAAGGTAAGATGCGGCGCTATTTTAACCCAAACCCAGCCCAAGGATATGACAGCCGCAGCCAACAGCACCGAGTTCAAGACCTGGATGTGCCTTATCTGCGGCTATATCTACGATGAGGCCGCCGGCGTTCCCGACGAAGGCATAGCCCCCGGCACGCGCTGGGAGGATGTGCCGATCAACTGGACTTGTCCGGAATGCGGAGCACGCAAGGAAGATTTC
>JAKAIH010000057.1 GCA_021825225.1 Pseudomonadota bacterium | reverse complement strand
CAGTGAAAATTCGCTGCGCGGCAGCGCGCGCGCGCCCAGACTGGCGAGGTGCGCGGTGTGCATCTGGCAATCGATCATGCCGTAGCCATGGCGCTGCAGGCGCCGCACCAGGTGCACCATCGCCATCTTGGAAGCGTCGCGCACGCGCGTGAACATGGATTCGCCGTAGAACATGCGGCCTATGGCCACGCCGTACAGGCCGCCCGCCAGCTCGCCTTCGATCCAGATTTCCGCGCAGTGCGCGTAGCCCAGCTCATGCAGGCGCAAATAGGCGGCGCGCATTTCATCGGTGATCCAGGTGCTGCTTGCCACGTCAGCGTGCGCGGCTGCAGCGGCGCCCCGGGTGGCGCAGCCCTGCATCACGGCTTCGAACGCGCTGTCGAAGCGGACCTCGTGGTCGCGGTTGCGCAAGGTTTTCGCCAGCGATCGCGAGATTTTCAATTCGGATGGAATCAGCACCATGCGCGGGTCGGGGCTCCACCACAGGATCGGCTCGCCTTGGGAATACCAGGGGAAAATGCCCCGGCGATAGGCAGCAAGCAGGCGCTGCGGCGACAGGTCCGCGCCGGCCGCGAGCAGGCCGTTGGGATGCTTCAGCGCGCTATCGAGCGCGGGAAACGGATCATCGCGTGCTAGCCAGGGAATCATCACAGAAGCCGGGTGCTCATCGGGTGTGCAAGCTGTGGTGCATGAGCACTATTTAAGTGCATAGATTGTAATTGGCGCACCAAAGGTGGGCATAGCGGGCCTGCGCTTGCACTGTTTTATGCCATGAAATCAAGGATAGCCGGTACCATAAGAATTGGGTATGGATATTGCGTGCGTATCATAAATTTTCTCGAGGAGGGTTTACTGTGGATGGATTGAAATCTGGGGGCGACGTCTTATTCATCCTGCTCGGCGGGATCATGGTACTCGCCATGCACTCGGGCTTTGCCTTTCTCGAGTTGGGGACGGTGCGCTGGAAAAACCAGGTCAACGCGCTGGTGAAAATCCTGAGCGATTTCTGCGTGTCCACGGTCGCCTATTTTTTCATCGGCTACGGTATCGCCTACGGCGTGCACTTTATGCGGGGAGCCGAATTTCTGGCGCAGAAAAACGGCTACGAACTGGTGCGTTTCTTCTTCCTGCTGACTTTCGCCGGTGCGGTGCCGGCGATCGTTTCGGGCGGCATCGCCGAACGCGCCCGTTTCTATCCGCAGCTCGCGGCCACTTTCCTGCTGGTGGGTTTCGTCTACCCGTTTTTCGAAGGCATCGCATGGAACCAGCACTTCGGCATTCAGGCCTGGATCAAGGGCGCGTTCGGCGCCGAGTTCCATGATTTCGCCGGCTCGGTGGTGGTGCATGCGGTGGGCGGCTGGATCGGCCTGGTTGCGGTGCTGTTGCTGGGCGCGCGCAGCGGCCGCTACAGCAAGGACGGCAAGGGCATGACGGCGCATCCGCCCTCGAGCATTCCCTTTCTCGCGCTGGGCGCGTGGATTCTGTCGGTCGGCTGGTTCGGCTTCAATGTCATGTCGGCGCAGACCCTGGACAAGGTCAGCGGCCTGGTTGCGCTCAACTCGCTCATGGCGATGGCCGGAGGCACGCTGGCGGCGCTGGTGGCCGGCCGCAACGACCCGGGCTTCGTGCACAACGGCCCGCTCGCGGGGTTGGTCGCGGTGTGCGCCGGATCCGACGTGATGCATCCGGTGGGCGCGCTCATCGTGGGGGTCGTGGCCGGCTTCATTTTCGTCAACATGTTCACCCTGACGCAGAACCGCTGGAAAATCGACGACGTGCTCGGCGTGTGGCCTTTGCACGGCTTGTGCGGCGCTTGGGGCGGCATCGCCGCGGGAATTTTCGGTGCGAAGGCGCTGGGCGGCATGGGCGGCGTCAGTTTCATGGCGCAGCTGACCGGAACGGGGATGGGCATCGCGGTCGCGCTCGTAGGCGGCGGCCTGGTCTATGGCACGCTCAAGGCTGTCGTCGGCCTGCGCCTGGATGCCGAGGACGAATTCAACGGCGCCGATCTTTCGATACACAAGATCAACGCGACGCCGGAGATTTGAATCGGCGACTTGGCGTGCGCTCATTTCAGGGGCAATACGGCGCCGGAGTGGCAGCCATAGCGCCCCTGTTTGCGGTCCTCGAAATAATGCCTGAGCGTGGTCGAGATGGTGCGAAAGGCAATTTCCTTCCACGGAATCTGCGCCTCGTCGAACAGCGCGACCTCCAGGCTTTCGACGCCGGGCGCGAACTCGAGATCGAGCAGTCGCGCGCGGTAGAATATATGCACCTGGTTGACCTGCGGCACCGACAGCATGGTGTACAGGTCGCCTATCTCGACGCGTGCGTTGGCTTCCTCCAGCGTCTCGCGCAGTGCAGCTTCAGCCGTCGTTTCGCCGTTTTCCATGAAGCCCGCCGGCGGCGTCCAGCAGCCGCGGCGCGGCTCGATCGCGCGTTTGCACAGCAGGATCCTGTCCTCCCATTCGGGGATGCAGCCGATCACCATTTTCGGGTTGGAGTAATGGATCGTGCCGCAGGCCTCGCACACGTGGCGCGGGAAGCTGTCGCCTGCTGGTACCTTGAGGGCGACGCTGGCGCCGCAGTCGGGGCAGTATTTCATCGGGGCGTGCGGCGCAAGGCCGGGAAGCTGAGGTATACGCACTATGATACCAGCCGGCACCTGCGGCCGGCTGCCGGCGCTACGCATAATCGCGGCGCGTCGCGGTAACGGGGCCGCTTTCAAGTCCGCGTCTTTCGCGCCACTGCAGCCGGTGCAGCTCCGCGCTGTCCAAGCGCTGCATTTGACCTCGATCAAATCCGCCACCGGTCTTCAGGGTAGGCTTGCATCAAAAAGCTATCAAGCCCTCATTTATTCTCTCGCGTGGGTAGCGTGGGTAATCGCTCTGCACTGCGGCAGTGCGCGAATGCAATCGCGACACACCGCCTCGCGCAATGTGTAAAACTTTGTCAAATACGCGCTGCATGGCCTTGTAAGGACTGGGGAATAATGTAAATTACGCACATGCGTATGCGCACCAACCGGGATAGGCAGTCGATTGTCCTCTCATGAAACGTCGGCAATGTGCCGAAAACCAAGTTTAGGTTCCTGTTTCGCAGCGACTGTATCGACCAGCCTGCCGCAATCGCCGATGGACGTGGTCAAGATCGATGAATAGGGTTTCCAACCTGGAACTGCAACCGCCCGCCTTCACCCCGATACAGGGAGAGCCGGCGCCGCCAGACGTGGTGCGCTACCTGCGCACGCTTAATCGCTACAAGTGGGGCATTCTCATGGTAGTGATCGCCGTGGGCATGCTCGCCGCGATGTATGCCTCCAGCCTGCGGCCGATCTATCGCTCGACTGCGACTGTCATGGTCGAAATGGGCAAGCCGAAACTGGTGACCAACGCAGACCTGTACGAGGCGTTCAACGGCACCACGCGCGATTATTTCCTGACGCAGTTCGAAATCATAAAGTCGCGCGAACTCGCCGAGCGGCTGGTGCGCACGATGCACCTGACCAGCAACCCGGAATACGACCCGCGCCGGCAGGCGAAACCCTGGTATGCGCAATGGCTGCCCGCGCAGTTCCTTCCCGCCCCCGCGCCGGTTACGGTGCCAAACGAGGAGGATCTGGTCGAGAGCGTGGCCGAGCAGGTGATGGCCCATACCAGCCTGCAGCCGGTGCGCAACACGCAGCTGGTCAAGATCAGTTTCGATTCTCATGATCCGGTGCTGGCGGAGCGCGTGCCCAACACCCTGGCGATGATCTACATCATTTCGGACCTGGAGCAGCGCGGCGACGCGACGCGGCGTTCGATGGCGTTTCTCCGGGACCAGGCGGTGGAGCTGAAGCAGAAGCTCGATCAGTCCGAGCGCGCATTGCAGGCGTTCCGCGACAAGGAGCGAATCGTCGTGGCGAAGGGAGTCGCCGTATCCGGGGCGATCCGGCAGCTCGAGGAATTAGAGGCCTCGCTCGACGATGCGCGCAAGAAGCGGCAGGATGCCGAGGCGCGCTACGACCAGGTGAACGCCGCGCAGCAGCAGCAATCGATGGCGGCGCTGGAATCGCTGTCCCTGATTCAGAACAATCCGGTGGTGGCGCGTTTCCGCGAGGCGCAGGCCGAGGCCGAGAGAAGGGTCAGCGAGGCGTCCAAGCGCTACGGCCCCGAGCATCCGAAAATGATCGCCGCGCAATCGGACCTCAAGGCGGTGCGGGAGAACCTGCATCGCCAGATTGCCTCGGTGGTCGAGGGCGTGGCCAAGGATTACCAGACCGCCAAGGCAAACGAGGCCTCGCTGGAGCGCGCTCTTTCCCGGGCGAAGACGGAGAGCCAGGAATACAACCGCCAGGAGTTCACGCTGGCCTCGCTCGAACGCGACGTCGCATCCAACCGCCAGTTGTACGACCTGTTCACGCAGCGCGCCAAGGAAACGAATACCGGCGATGTGCCTTCGGCGATCGCACGCGTGATCGATCCGGCGCTGCTGCCCAAGGGACCTTCCGGGCCCAACAAGCGCAACATCGTCGGCGGAGCGATGCTGGTGGCGCTGGCCATCGCGGTGGCGATCGCGCTTTTGCTGGAGCGGCTCGACATTACCGTGAAAACGAGCCACGAGGTCGAGTCCAAGCTCGAGGTCAAGGCGATCGGGGTGTTGCAGCGCATGCGGCCGAAACCGGGCGTGCCGATCGAACGCATATTCTTGGAGCAGAGCCACGGCGCGTTTGCCGAAGGGATACGCAGTATCCGCAGCGACTTGCTGCTCTCGGGAATCGATTCGCCGCAAAAGGTGGTGCTGCTGACCTCCTCGCTGCCGGAGGAGGGCAAGACCACAGTCGCCTGCAATCTGGCATTCGCGTTTTCGCAGATCAAGAAGACGCTGCTGGTGGAAGCCGACATGCGGCGGCCGAAAATCGCGCGTGTGCTCGGCTCCGACGCGCACCGGGCGGGGCTGTCCGAACTCGTGGCGGGCAATGCGCCGCTCGACGAGTGCGTTTACCCGGCGGAAAATTCGAATCTGTGGGTGCTGCAATCGGGCCGGGTGCCGCTCAACCCCCTGGAGTTGATCTCGTCGCACCGCTTCGCCGAAGTGATGCAGACGCTGAAGCAGGCGTTCGACGTGGTCATCATCGACAGCCCGCCGTTGCAGGTGGTCAGCGACGCGCTGGTGCTGTCGCAATTCGCCAATTCGATCCTGTACGTGGTGAAGGCGGACAGCACGGCGTATCCGCTGGCGCGCCACGGCCTGACGCAGATGCAGCGCGTCAACGAACCGGCGCTCGTCGGCCTCGGCGTCGTGCTCAATCAGCTCGACGTAGACAAAGCCAACAGGTATTACGGCGAGTACCGGGGTTACGGCGGCCGTTACTACAGTCCGTACGGCCTGCCCGGCGCTGCCGCGGGGGACAGGCAAGCATCGGCTCTCGCCCCGATCGACGACAGGACGAGCTGAAGAAGCGGCATAATATGGGCATGACACCGGCGAGCGGGTTTCCCGGCGCCGGTACTCTCCCGTATCGGCAAGCATGATCCAGGTCCTTGCCGCGAGCCACCGCCGAGCATCGATATGAGTCAGACCAAGCAGCAGGAGCGGGCCGCTGCCCCGGCCGCGCCGCGGGCGCGCAAGGACTGGGAGTGGTTTTGGCGCATCGTTGCCGCTCTCATGCTCCTGGTGATCGCGTGGGTGGTCTGGGTGCTTTATCAGATCACGCCCAGATCGGTGGTGACCCCGCTGGCTTATGCGACCCAGATCAGGCCCATAGGAGGAATGCCGCAATCCGCAGGCGGCACGGCGACGCTCCCGTCTGCGCTCGTCAAATCTGTATCGGAACCGGCTGTGGCTGATCTGGCGATGGACGCGGCACAGGCGGCGGCGCGATCCGGCGCCCATCAGGCCTCCGCCGATATCCAGGCTGCCGCCGTGGGACAGGAAGCGACCTTGGGGGAGGGGCTCAAGCTCGCAACCGAGATCTCCACGCTGCCGGCAAAAGCGCAAAAGACCGGACAAACACCGCTGGGCAAACCCGAGGACCCAGCTGCGCCGTCCGCAACGAAGGGCGCGGCCGGGAAGGCCCGGCCCTAGAGCCCAGCTGCCGCGCTGCGGCTGGCGACTCTCCTGCTACTGCGAACTCCGGGGATCAACTTGCTTCCACGCATTCCGGCACGCATCAGCCTCGCCCTCGCCGGCTTGATGTTTCTGCTGCCGTTTCTGAATCCCTATCATTTCTATCCGCTGACCAATTTCTATACCGAGTGGCTGGCGTTTGCGTTCGGCCTGGCCGCCATGGCGCCGCTGTCGGTGAAGTCGTTCTGGAACGAGGTGGAAATTCCGACGCTGGCGCTGTGGCTGCTGGCGTTTGCTGCGCTGCTGTTGCTGCAGCTCATATGGGTGGATATCGCATATCCGGAATTGTCGATTCTGGGCGCGCTCTACGTGATTTGGGCGGCGTGGCTGGTCTGGCTGGGGCGGGTGCTGGCGAAATCCTGCGGCAGGGAACAGGTCGCACTCGTGCTTGCCGCGATGCTGGTGCTGGGCGGTTTGCTCAATGCCGCCGCGGCGGTGCTGCAGTTCTACAACATCGACTCGCCGATGTCTTTCATGGTCGCAAGCCTGGGGGCGGTTCAGCGCGGCGCCTATGGCAATTTCGGGCAGAACAATCACTTCGCCGACTATGTGACCCTCGCCTTGGTTTCCGCGCTCTATCTGCGGATCAAGGGAAGGCTCACGCTGCCAACCATGGCGGCCTGCGCCGGAATATTTCTGTATGCACTGTCCCTGTCGGGTTCGAAAACCACCTGGCTCTATCTGCCCGCCCTGTTCGCGCTGAGCCTCTGGTTTCGCGCCCGATCGGACGCGCCCCGGTTGCGGCGGGCAGCCCTGGGGCTGGCACTGTTGCTGCCCTTGTTCGCGCTGGTGCAATATGCGATGTCCCGCTACGGCCTGGCGCTGCGACCGGAGTTGCCTGGCGCCGCTTACGCGGCCGTCACGCCGCTCGACCGGTTCACGGAGGAGATGGCGCATGGCTTGTTGCCGCAGGCCGGTGGATCGGCTCTGGCCACGCGTATCTACATGTGGCATCAGGCGCTGCTCATGTGGTCGAGGGCGCCTGTGCTCGGCGTGGGTTTCGGCCAGTATGCCGGCGTGTTTTTCCAGCAGGCCGCCGAGCTGTCCTATTACCACATTTCCCACTACGACCGGAATTCGCACAACGCGCTGCTGCAACTGCTGGCCGAAACCGGGCTCGCCGGTGCAGCGCTGGTGTGCGCCGGGCTGGGTGCATGGCTATGGGCTCTGCGCCGGCGTCTTGCCGCGAACGCCGAGTCCTGGTGGATGCTGTGCCTGCTGGCGGTACTGTTCGTGCACAGCATGCTCGAGTATCCGCTGTGGCACGCCGACTTCCTCGGCGTCGCCGCGATACTGCTGGGCATAGGCAGCGAGCGCAACCTGCGCTTGCGCCTGTCGGCCTTGTCGCGCCTGGCGTTTCCGCTGATGGTGGCCGCGGGAGTTTTCGCGCTGGGCAGCGTGTTGCATGCCTACCGCGATCTGGAATTGCTGATGTATCCGCGCGTGCTGCCGAAGAATCGGGCGGAGGTCGTGGCGCGCAACGAAGGACTGCTCGAACTGCACCGCAATACGCTGCTTGCGCCCTACGTCGAAATGACCTACGCCGGCATCATTGCTGCGGATCGCAACAACCTCAAGGACAAGCTCGCTTTGAACACTCGCGTTCTGCGCCTGCTGCCGGTGCCGGAACTGGCGTACCGCCAGGTGCTGCTGCTCGGCTTGAACGGCGAGCGCGACGCTGCGCTGCTGCAGCTCGATCGCGCCGTGGCGGTGTTTCCGGGCCGGCTGAAATACTTCGTGCCGGAAGCGCAAAGCGCAGCCCGGAAGGAGCCCGAAGCACTCGGGCAAATCGCGAACGCAGCCCTGGAGAAGCTCAAGCAGGTTGACATAAACGGGGGGTAAGTTCAGGATTTGTCTAAAAAAGGTGAAATGATGCCGGCGCCGAATCAGACTGTCGCGAAGTGCCGAACTAGCGCGGAACCGTATTCCAGCGCGGCAGCACTCCTGCGTAGTACCGAATACTCTGCTTCCGGCTTGTCCGGATAAGGATGCACACATGGCCAGGCCGGAGAAGATCCGCATCGGCAACCTGCTGGTGCAGGAAAAACTGATTTCGCAGGAACAACTGAGCCTTGCCCTGGAGCAGCAAAAGCGCAGCGGCCGCAAGCTCGGCCGGGTGCTGATCGAAAACGGCTTCGCCACGGAGGAGGCCATCTCCGAGGCTTTGGCGAAGCAGCTGAAGATCCCGTATCTGAATCTCAAGTATTACAGCATCAATGCGTCGGTGGCGCGCACGCTGCCGGAGATGCAGGCGCGGCGCTTCCGCGCACTGCTGTTGGAGGACAAAGGCAGCAGCTGCCTGGTGGCGATGGCCGATCCGACCGATCTGTTCGCCTACGATGAAATCTCGCGCCTGCTCAGGCGCGATATCGAGCTGGTGCTGGTCAACGAGAACCAGGTGCTCGAAATCATGGACCGGATCTACCGGCGCACCGAGCAAATCACCGACCTCGCGCGCGAGCTGGGCGCGGACATCGGCGAGGCCGTGGATTTCGGCGCGCTCAAGGTCGAGCCCGGCGCGGAAGATGCGCCGGTGGTCAAGCTGCTGCAGACCATGTTCGAAGACGCGACCCAGGTGAACGCCTCCGACGTGCACATCGAACCGCAGGAGAGCCTGCTGCAAATCCGTTTTCGCATCGACGGCATGCTGCAGCTGCAGACCGAATCCGACATGAAAATCGCGCCCGCCCTGGTGCAGCGGCTCAAGCTCATGTCGGGTCTGGACATCTCGGAGAAGCGTCTGCCGCAGGATGGCCGCTTCAATGTACGCATACGCGATGTGCGCGTCGACGTGCGCATTTCGACCATGCCGACGCAATACGGCGAATCGGTGGCGATGCGCCTGCTCAACCGCAGCACCGGCGTGCAGGGCCTGGACGGCCTGGGCATGCCGCCGCAGCTGCTCTCGCGCCTGCAGCAGATCATCCGCCGCAGCACCGGCATGGTGCTCGTCACCGGGCCGACCGGCAGCGGCAAGACCACCACGCTGTACGCCGCGCTCAACGAAGTAAATACGATCGACAAGAAGATCATCACCGTGGAGGATCCGATCGAATACCGCCTGGCCGGCCTCAACCAGGTGCAGGTCAATGAAAAAATCGACCTGAGTTTCGGGCGCGTGCTGCGTTCGGCACTGCGCCAGGATCCGGACATCATCCTGGTGGGCGAAATGCGCGATCCGGAAACCGCGCAGATCGGCCTGCGCGCCGCCCTCACCGGGCACATGGTGTTTTCGACCCTGCATACGCGCGATGCCGCCAGCACGCCGATCCGCCTGATCGACATGGGGGCGCCGCGCTACATGGTCGCCGCTTCACTGCAGGCCGTAATCGCGCAGCGGCTGGTGCGGGTGAACTGCCCCCGATGCGCCGAGCCGTATCAGCCGTCGGAGCAGGAACTGCAATGGCTGCACGGCAGCGAACGCGACGCGGGCATGCCGGCGCAGATGATGCGCGGGCGCGGCTGCCAGTTTTGCCACCTCACCGGCTACGCCGGACGCACCGGCGTATACGAAATGCTGGAAATGGACGCGGCGCTCACCGCGGCGGTGAACAGCGAGGACACGACGGAGTTTTCGCGGCTCGCGGTGAAACACATGGCGGGCAGGAGCATGCGCCACCATGCGGCGCAGCTCGCGTTCGCCGGCAGGACCACACTGGCCGAAGCGATACGGGTGAGTTCCGAACTCGAGGACTGATGCCCCATTTCGCATATAAGGGAAGAAATGCCAGGGGTGAACTGGTGACGGGGGTGCTCGAAGACAGCGACTCGGGAGCCGTTGCCGACCAATTGTTCAAGACCGGGATCTCGCCGGTCGACATCGTGCCGGCGCCGGCACCGAGTTCGGCGCGGCGCGACAACTGGTTCGCGCGCCTCAGTTCCCCGCGTATCACCCTG
>JAKAIH010000056.1 GCA_021825225.1 Pseudomonadota bacterium | reverse complement strand
TGAGAAAGATGGGCTAGGACTTGAGCACAAACGCCTGTGAGGTATCGGTGGCCTGCAGTTGCAGGCCGTGCGCGGCGCAAAATTCGTCGAACGCCGCTCGCGCGCCTGGCCAGTTGTAATCATCGGTGACAATCGCGCCTCCGCCGGCAAGCCGCGGGAAAAAATAGTCCAGGCTGTCCAGCGTCGGCTGGTACAAATCGACGTCCAGGTGCACGAAGCTGAAGCTGCGCCCGGCCACCGCGGGGAACGCGCTCGGGATCCAGCCCGGGTGCAGTTCGGCGCGCGGGAACTCGCGATGGATATTCTCCCTGACCAGCTCGAAGGCGACGGCGAAATTGCCCGGCAGCATATTGCGCGCGGTCTGCGCCCTATCCGCGTCCGATGCGACGAACGCCAGATCTTTTTTTCCCGGCTCGCTCAGCCCCTGGAAGGAATCGAACACATGGAAGCCCTCGCCGGCCCAATCGGGATGGTCCTTGCGAAAGCTCAGGCACAGCTCCATGAACGAAAGGCCGCGCGCGCAGCCGCATTCGGCGACCTCGCCTGAGACGTCCGCGCACACGCGGGAAAACAGGCGGATCAGGTTTTGGTGACGAAAAATCCGTCGCAGCGGGAACGGCGATGTGCCGGTCGCTGCAACAGCCTGCGCGTAGACGGCGGCAAATCCGGGCTCTACCGTGCGCCGCGCGCGCGCCAGCGCCGCGCTCACCACCATCGCCGTGATCTGTGCGCCCGCCGCGAAATCGCGCTTCACCCAGTATGCGTGGCAGATCCGCGCCAAGGCGAGCTGGACAGCCTCGACTGCACTGTCCATGCCGGCGGCTTCGAACTGTTCCCAGCCCTGCAACAGAAGCTCGACTGCGCCGCGCGCCGCGCCGGCCGCGTAGTAAGCGTCGGCATCGGACAGCACTTCCTGCAAGGTGAAATCTTCAGCCACGCTGATCCCTCGTCGCCGAATACCGCGCCAGGCACCGGCGCCGTCCCGGCCACCGCGCGCAGCAGGAGAGCGGCCTAGCCGGCCTCGCGCTTGCGCGCCTTGACCGCCTTCACCGCCTTGACCGCGGGCTTGGCCGGAGTCTTCGCCGCAGTTTTCGCGGCAGGCTTCGCAGCGGCCTTCGCCGCCGTCTTGGCAGCGGGCTTGCCCGCGGCGGTCTCGGCTTCGGCGGGCGCGGCCTTGCCCGGCTTGGCCGCGCGCGGCGCGAACTCGAAACCGACCCGGCCATCGGCGCCGCGCACGAGGAAGGCCGAGAACGGACGGCCCTTCTTGGAGATGAAACGGTGCAGCAGGTCGGTCTTGCCGGTCGCCAGCAGCTTTTGCATCTGCTCGCGCTCTATCGGCCGCTGCAGGATGATGCGGCCGGAGCGAAAGTCGCAACTCTTTTCCGGGCCCAGGCTTTTCTCGCACACATAGGCCATGGGCTGCTCGAACACGCGCGACTTGCACTTCGGGCAGGGCCCCAGCGGTTCCAGTCCGCTGAAATCGGGTGCTTCCTCGGAGCCATCGCCGGACTGTCCGAAATCGAATTCCGCCTTGAATTCGGGCGACAGCCGCAGCACCGCGGCGAAGGGCTTGCCCATGCGGCTGCGGAAGCCCTGCAGCGGGCCGACGCTGCGCTTGGCGATCAGCTCCTCGATCTCCTCCGGCGCAAACTCGCGGCTGGAAACCACCTTCCAGATGTTGAAGTCGCAGGCCTGGCACTGAAACTTGCGATAGTTCTCCTGCACCTTGCCGCCGCATTTCGGGCAGGGCGCCTTGAGCGTCAGAAATGCGGTATCGGGAATGTCGCCTTTCTTGATCGCGGAAACCAGCTCGCGCGTGGATTCGACGATGTGGTCCATGAACTCGGAGCGGCCGAGTTCGCCGCGCTCCATCTGCTTCAGCTTGAACTCCCAGTCGCCGGTGAGTTCGGGCGAAGTGAGCTCGGTGATGCCGAAATGGCCGAGCGCGAACATGAGCGAAAACGCCTTGGGCGTGGGCACCAGTTCGCGCCCGTTGCGATGCACATAGTCCTCGAAGATGAGACCCTCGATGACGGCGGCGCGCGTCGCCGGCGTGCCCAGGCCCTTCGCGCTCATGGCCTCGCGCAATTCCTCGTCCTCGACCAGCTTGCCCGCGCCCTCCATGGCCGAGAGCAGCGTCGCTTCCGAGAAACGCGCCGGCGGCTTGGTCTGGTTGGCCTTGACGTCGATCGCCGTGGTCCTGACTTTCTCGCTTTCGGCGATCGCGACCATCAGCGCATCGTCCTTCTCCGTCTCGCGGCCGTAGATCGCGAGCCAGCCTGGCTTCACCATTACCCGGCCTTCGCTCCTGAACGGTTCGCCCTCGACGCGGGTGATGCGCGTAGTGACGAGGAACTCGGCCGCGGGGAAGAACACCGCGAGGAAGCGCTTCACCACCATGTCATAGAGCTTGGCTTCGGCATCGGACAGATTGCCCGGCGCCTGCAGCGTGGGAATGATGGCGAAGTGATCGGAGATCTTGCTGTTGTCGAAGATGCGCTTGCTCGGCTTGACCCAGCCTTCCTTGAGCACCTGGCGCGCGAACGGCGCATAGGCCGCGACGCCCTCGCTCTTGTCCTTGCCCTTGGCTTTGCCGGCCAGCATTTCCATGGTCGACTTGACCGTCGGCAGATAGTCTTCCGGCAGCGCGCGCGCGTCGGTACGCGGGTAGGTCAGCACCTTGTGCTTTTCGTACAGCGCCTGCGCCAGCGACAGCGTGGTGCGCGCGGAAAAGCCGAAGCGCCCGTTGGCCTCGCGCTGCAGGCTGGTCAGGTCGAACAGCAGCGGCGAGATCTGGGTGGTGGGCTTGGCTTCTTCGGTGGCGACGCCGGGCTTGCCCTCGCACTTCCGGCGCAGCGCTTCGGCGCGCGCCGCATCCCACAGGCGCTCGGGCCTGGCTTCGGCATCCTCTTCCTTCGCCGCCTTGGCGAACTTCTCGTCGAACCAGCGCCCGTTGTAGCTCCCCGCGGCGGCGGCGAAAGTGGCGTGCACTTCCCAGTAGTCGCGCGACTGGAACTTGCGGATGCGGTCTTCGCGCTCGACCAGGATCGCCAGCGTGGGCGTCTGCACCCGGCCCACGGTGGTCTTGTAGAAGCCGCCCTCTTTGGAATTGAACGCGGTCATCGCGCGCGTGCCGTTGATGCCGACCAGCCAGTCGGATTCGGAACGGCACACCGCGGCATCGGCGAGCGGCAGCATGGACTTGTCGCTGCGCAGACCTTCGAAACCGTCGCGGATCGAGCCCTGCGTCATCGATTGCAGCCACAGCCGCTGGATCGGTTTCTTGTTGCCCGCGTGCTGCATGATGTAGCGGAATATCAGTTCGCCTTCGCGTCCCGCGTCGCAGGCGTTGATGACGCCGGTGACATCCTTGCGCTTCAACAGCTTCAGCAGCAGCTTGAGCCGGTCCTCGGTGCGCTCGATCGGCTTCAGATCGAAGTGCGGCGGGATGACCGGCAGATTCGCGAACGACCACTTGCCGCGTTTGACCTCGACGCCTTCCGGGGCCACCAGTTCGAGCAGGTGGCCGATCGCCGAGGACAGCACATACTCCTCGCTCTCGAAATAATCGCCGTGGCGGGTGAAGCCGCCCAGTGCGCGCGCAATGTCATTCGCAACGGAGGGCTTCTCGGCAATGATGAGCTTCTTGGCCATAAGGTCCGGTCAGTGCGCGGGCGCGCGCTCGTGAACTCGGTCGCGCGCAATATCGTTCGCGACGGAAGGCTTCTCGGCGATGATGAGTTTTTTGGTCATGGTGTGGTCGGACCCGCGCGCGCAGCCTCAATCGATATTGATCTGCCCGGTGCAGCAAGCGGCAGCATGATAAGTGCAAACCGGAGGGCGAAGCAAGGAGACACGGCGCTGCGCCGTGACAAAGTTCAGGGAAACAGCGACTTAATCTGCGCCAGCAAACCTAATGCATTAGCAATTGCGCGCGATCGGAGAGCAGTTCTTCCAGGATGAGCGAATCGATCGCATGCTGCTGGCTCCACAAAACCATCAGCACGATCACTTTCAGTTTCTCGATGCTCACGCTGTCTTCCGCGAGTGCCATCGCGCGCTCGATGATGATCTCGCGCACCAGCGGCGTGAGCACCTTGGCGCCCTCCAGAAAAGCGAGAAAACCGCGCCCTTCGACGCCGAGCTTGACCGCCTCGACTTCGGCATAGCCGCGAAACGCCGTGCTTTGCGCGAGTGAATCGGGAAGCGTGCTGGTCTCGGTGGCGGTGAGCCCCTGCAGCCAGGCGAGCGCCTCGCTGATGTCTTCGTGCTCGAAGCCGGCGGCGCTGAGTTTGCGCGCCAGCGCATCTTGATCGGGGTAGAGGTCGGTGTGGTAGTAGTTTTCGAACAGGTAGACGAGTATGTCGAACATTCTTCTGGGCGGCCTCTTAGAACTTGTTGCGCTATGAGCGGACGCTTTCTCTCATACTCCCCCGGATCGGGCCGCTGCAAATTTCCTTTTGCAACGGTTTTTCAGGAGACTTTCTGATACAGCCCGCCGGGCAGGCTCGCGACCTTGCCGTCGAGCTCGAGTTGCAGCAGCATGGCCGATACCTCGTGCGCAGTCAAGCCGCTTCTCGCGCACAGCGTGTCTATGTCACAGGCGTCATAGCCCAGTTGCGCGAGCAGGCCGGTAGCGGGCGCGGCGGCGGCAGCCGGCGTGGCCTGCGCCTGCATGCCGAACTCCTGCAACAGGTCCTGCGCGCTTTCCACCAGCTTCGCGCCTTGCTTGATCAGCGCATGGCAGCCCTTGGAATGCGGCGAATGGATCGACCCGGGCAGCGCGAACACTTCGCGTCCCTGCTCGGCGGCGAGGCGCGCGGTGATCAGCGAACCCGAGGCGAGCGCGGCCTCCACCACCAGGCAGCCGCGCGCGAGACCCGAGATCACACGGTTGCGCCGCGGGAAATTGCCGGCGTGCGGCGGCGTACCCAGCGGAAATTCCGACAGAATCAGCCCCTCGCGCGCAATGCGCTCGCCCAGCGCGCGGTTGCGCTGCGGATAGAGTATGTCCGCCCCGGTGCCCAGCACCGCGATGGTAGAGCCCGCCGCGGCCAGGCCGCCGCGATGCGCCGCGGCATCTATGCCCAGCGCAAGGCCGCTGACGATGGTGAAACCCGCGGAACTGAACGCGCGCGCAAATTGTTCGGCATTGCTCTCGCCCTGGGGCGTGGCATTGCGGCTGCCGACGATGGCCAGGCCGGGACGCGCGAGCAACTCGCGCCGGCCGCGCAGATACAGGAGCGCCGGCGGATCCGGGGTCTCGAGCAGCGGCTGCGGATAATCCGCATCGGCCAGCGTGATTACGGCGTGGCCTTCTGCCGCCGCCCATTCCAGCGCAGCCTCGACTGCAGCCGCATCCTCGTCGGACAGGATACGCGTCGCAAGCTCGGCGGAAACGACCCGGGTGAGCGCGCTGCGGCCGGCTGCCAGTACCTGCTGCGGCAGGCCGTACGCGCCGAGCAGTTTGCGCAGGCTCTGGCCGCCCAAGCCAGGCACCAGGCTGAGCTTGATCCACGCCGCGAGATCAGCGTCCGGCTGCATCGCGTTCCGGACATGCAGTAGGCGCGGGGGGATTTACGCCCCGAAGGAAGTCCCCTCGGGGGACAAGGGGGGGTGCATCCCCCCCTTGTTCGTGGGAGAAGGGTTCGTTCCCGGCCGGAGGCACTTTGCCTGGTTCCGGTTCGTCCGACTTAAGGTGTGGTCACCACGTCGTCCAGCAGCACCGGCCGGTTGGCCGACATCACCAGGGCGTAGGAAACGTGGTCGAAGGTGCGGAATACGAACACCAGTCCGTAGCGTTCGTCCGGCAGTTTGGTGGCCTCGACCTGGTCCGCGCGAAACCATTTGGTGCTGCGGGTCGTCTTCGATACCGTGCGTCCCAGGCGCAGCAGGGCGAGCACATGGCCGGGCTCCAGGCCATCGTTCTTGCCCTTGTTGAGTGTCACCACGTTTTGCGGGCCGGTCTCGCGCAAGCCGCCGCGGGTGGCGATGATGCGGCCGTGTATCTGCTTGTCGGGTGCGTGCGGAGCGTAACTCTTCAGCACCAGCGGGTCGGCGGCGATCAGACTGTCCCCGGTGCCGATCTCCCGCTGCGCGCCGAATATCCGTATGGTTGCGGGGTCTCCGGCCGCGGTAACGCGGCCGTCGCCGAGAAACACCGCTTCGTAGCCCAGCGTCTTCTTGGTCTCGGGGTCGACCAGCGGCTTGCCCTGGCGATATATCTGCCACAGGCTGTCGACCTTCGCGTCCTTGATGCCGCTGACGTAGGCTACGTCGCCCGAGCCCAGGTAGACGCGGTCGGCCTGCGCCGCGATGATGTGCGGCGCCTTGTCCAGGCCGTCGGGCTCTATCACCAGCGGCCGCGACAGGAAAGGTTCGATGACGCTGGGCGGAATGCTGGGAATCGCCTCCCTGCTGGTGTCCTCGACGCGTATGCGCGGCTCCAGCTTTACCGTCGCGCCCATCTCGATCTTGAGTTCCGGCTTCGGCCCGCTACGGTCGAGCACGATCACGTCTCCCGGATAGATCAAGTGCGGGTTCTTGACGTCCTCCTGGTTCAGCTTCCACATTTCGGGCCAGCGCCAGGGGTCCTTGAGAAACTTCGCCGCAATGCTCCACAAGGTATCGCCCTTGACGACGACATAACGGTCAGGCGCATCGTTCTGCAGCCCTGTTTCCGCGCGCTGCTGAGCCATGAGGGGCGTGGCCGCCAACGCCGCGGCGAGCATTGCGACTATGATAGACTTGCGCATAGGAGCCTCGAACCTATCTAAATAGAGGGCTGAATCATATAAAGTCTAGCACGCTTTTTATAGACTTCATTAAATTTAGCACCTAATCCGTTCAATTAGCAAGTTTTTATGTCTCGCTTACACATCCTGCGCTACCCCGATCCGCGCTTGCACAAAATCGCGGCGCCGGTGGCGGAGGTAAACGACGGCATACGCCGTCTGGTCGCCGACATGGCCGAAACCATGTATGCCGCCCCCGGCGTAGGTTTGGCCGCGACCCAGGTGGACGTGCACGAACAGGTGATCGTCATCGACACCTCGGAGAGCCGCGACCAGCTGCTGACCCTGATCAATCCCGAGATCGTCGCCGCCATGGGCGAATCCGATTGCGAAGAGGGCTGCCTCTCCCTGCCGGGCATATACGAGAAAGTCGCGCGTGCCGAGCATATCGTGGTGCGCGCGCTGGGATTGGACGGCCAGAGTTTCACCATGGAAGCCGAGGGCCTGCTCGCGGTGTGCATACAGCACGAGATGGACCACCTCAAGGGAAAGGTGTTTGTCGAGTACCTGTCGCGCCTGAAGCAAACCCGCATCCGCGCCAAGATGCTCAAGCAGCAGCGCCAGAGCGCCTGACCTCCCCCAGCCCGCGCGGATGCGCCTCATATTTGCCGGCACTCCCGAATTCGCCGCGCGCGCCCTGGCTGCGCTGCACGGCGCGGGCCATGACATCGCCCTGGTCCTGACCCAGCCCGACCGGCCCACAGGCCGCGGGCTCAGACTCGCTCCCAGCGCGGTAAAGGCGCTGGCGCTGGAGTACGGCCTGCAGGTGTTTCAGCCGGCGAGCCTCAAGGACGGGCAGACACGCGAGCGCCTGCGCGCGGCCGGGGCTGAGCTGATGGTAGTCGCCGCCTACGGCCTGATCCTGCCTGAGCCGGTGCTCGCGCTGACGCGTCTGGGCGCAATCAATATCCACGCTTCGCTGCTGCCGCGCTGGCGCGGCGCGGCGCCGATCCAGCGCGCCATCCTCGCCGGGGACGCAAGCACCGGAATCTCCATCATGCAAATGGACCGCGGCCTGGATACCGGGGCGGTGCTCGCCGCCGAGGCGATACCCATTGCTGCGGACGACACCGGCGGCAGCCTGCACGACAAGCTGGCCGAGCTGGGTGCACGCCTGATCGTGCGCGTACTTCCTCAGCTGGGGCACGGCGCGCTGCCCGCCCAGCCCCAGACGGACGCGGACGCGAGCTACGCGGCGAAGATCAACAAGGCCGAAGCCGGGATCGACTGGCGCGAGAGCGCGGTGGCGATCGAGCGCAAGGTGCGCGCGTTCAATCCGCTGCCGGGCGCGTCGAGCAGCATAAGAAACGTCGGGCTGAAAATCTGGCGCGCCCGGACGGTTGCAGCGCAAGGCGCGCCCGGAACCATCCTGGAGGCGGGTCCCGCCGGCGTAGTCGTCGCCTGCGGCAGCGGCGCGCTAAAGCTGGAGGAACTGCAGCGCGCCGGGGGCAAGCGCCTGGCGGCGGCGCAGTTCCTCGCCGGCTTTGCGCTGACGCAAGGGGAGCGGCTTGAATTGTCCGCCAAGGCCCCCATTTGATGCTCTGCATAATCAACCCTTGTGAGGAACCCGCGAATGCTGGGAAACTGGCTTAAGACCACCATCCTGATGGCAGGCATCGTGGCGCTGTTCGGCGTCGTCGGCGCCGCGATCGGCGGCGCAAACGGCATGCTGCTCGCGCTCGCGCTTGGCGGCGCGATGAATATTTTCGCCTACTGGTTCTCCGACGCGATGGTGCTGCGCATGTATAACGCGCATGAAGTCGATGCGGCGAGCGCGCCGCAGTTCTATGGCCTGGTGCAGGAATTGGCGCAGCGCGCCGGGCTGCCCATGCCGCGCGTGTACCTGATCGACGAAGCGCAGCCCAATGCGTTTGCCACCGGACGCAACCCCGAGCATGCCGCAGTCGCGGCGACCACCGGCATCCTGCAGCTGTTGACGGCGCGCGAATTGCGCGGCGTGATGGCGCACGAACTGACGCATGTGAAGCATCGCGACATCCTGATTTCCACCGTAGCCGCCACCGTGGCCGGAGCGATCTCTTCCATCGCCCAGTTCGGCTTCCTCTTCGGCGGGCGCAGCGATGGCGAACGCGCCAATCCTGTCGTCGGACTGATCGTGATGATCCTGGCGCCGATCGCGGCGATGCTGATTCAAATGGCGATTTCACGCGCACGCGAATTCGAGGCCGACCGCGGCGGCGCCGAGATCTCGGGCGACCCGAACGCGCTCGCCGATGCGCTCGCGAAAATGGAACGCTACGCCCACGGCCTGCCCATGGTTGCCGCCGAGGAGCATCCGGCGACGGCGCAGATGATGATCATCAACCCGCTCTCAGGCTCAGGCATGCAGAATCTGTTCAGCACCCACCCCGCGACCGAGATGCGCATCGCCCGCCTGCGGGCGATGGCGTAAAGGGTGCCCGCCAGCAGGCAACGACGTAACGCACGACAGCGGTACTCCACACCCGCTTCCCGGTGTAGCATGCGGGGTTCTTCCATCACCACTCCGGCGCGGCGGCCATGGCCGCCGCAGCCTTGTTCCCTTGTCCAGATCCGCTAATCTAGAACTCGCGCTGTATGCCGCAGGCGACGCCATCGCGCAGGTGCGCGCCGGCCGCAGCCTGTCGGACGCGCTCGCAACGCTGGAAGCAGGTTCGAGCATGGGTGCGGCGGTGCGCGACCTGGCCTATGGCACGCTGCGCAACCTGGGCCTGCTAGACGCACTGCTGGCGGAGTTGCTGCACAAGCCGGTCAAACCGGTACTGCACGCCTTGTTGCTCGCCGCGCTGTATCAGCTGCGGGCGCGGCCGGGCGCGAGCCATACCACGGTGGATCAGGCGGTGCGCGCGGTGGCGCGCCTCGAGCCCGCGGCCAAGGGCCTGGCCAACGCGGTGCTGCGCAACTATCTGCGCGAGGCGGACGCGCTCGTCGCGCGCTGCAGCTCCGAAGTCGCGCATTACTCCTATCCGCAATGGTGGATAGATCGCGTGCGTGCCGCCTGGCCGCGGCATTGGGAGTCGGTGCTCAACGCTGGCAACCTGCATCCGCCGATGACCTTGCGCGTCAACCCGCGCCGCCTCACGGCCGAGCAATACCTCCTCGCCCGGCTCGCCGAGCGCGGGCTCACCGGTGAACTCGTCGGCGAGCAGGCGATCCTGCTCGAGCGGCCGCTGCCGATAGAGTCGCTGCCCGGCTTCTCCGCCGGCGAGGTATCGGTGCAGGA
>JAKAIH010000055.1 GCA_021825225.1 Pseudomonadota bacterium | reverse complement strand
GCGCCGGCCGTATAGAATATGTCGTTGGCGGCACGCGCACTAAACCAAGGGGTGTACTGGCTGCCGAGGTTTACGCTACCCCAGCTGTTGCTCGACAGTCCGACCGTGGCGGTACGAGCCCAGAAATTAGTTCCGGTACCGACGGTACCGGTATCGGGGGCAGGTTGAGTTTCCAGCATGAAATTCGCTTTCATGCCGTTGCCCAGATCTTCCGAACCCTTGAAGCCCAGACGGTTGGTATTGTTGGCGCCGTTGACCATGCGGGTGAGGTTGCCGGCCGCGTCCGAGAACTTGGCACTCTCAATGCCTACGTCGATGATGCCGTAGACGCTGACTTGCGACTGCGCGAACGCCGGCGCCGAGATGGCGGCAGCGGCACTAGCCACAGCCAAAGCAATCAGTTTCTTTTGCATACCTAAATCTCCTTTTTAGTTTGAATAGAGCTGGCATCAATGACACCACGTGGTTGGCCACTGTTGCCGCACTTTTCCGCGCCCCCCAGTTGGGAGTTGCTGGTCGCATTTTCACTCAAATCGGCTGCGTGGCAACCGTTTTTCTACGCAAGGTACGAATAAGCAGGTGGAAATGTTGTATTTTTGCAACACAATCAATCCAAGACCTGAAGTTCGGGGGTGAAGCAACTGTTTTTGGGCGATTTTGTCTATCCCCGGTAAGGCCGGCGACTATCGGCTACAATGCAAGCACGTGTTTCCGATTTTGCCATGTTCAACAGCATCGACAAACTGATTATCGAATTCGACAAGGTCCTGCGTACCCTGGCCTCGGCGCCGGCATCGGCACGGCCTCTTCCTGGAGGTGCGCTGCCGGAGGCGGAACTCTCCGATGCGGAAAAGCGCCATGCGGCGTCGCTGATGCGGGTGAATCACTGTGGCGAAGTGTGCGCTCAGGCCCTGTACCAGGGGCAAGCTTTGTCCTGTGAAGAGCCGACGGTGACGCGGGCGCTGGCCCAGGCAGCGCGCGAGGAAACCGAGCACTTGGCCTGGACCCAGCAGCGTGTGACCGAATTAGGCGGACGGCTGAGTCTGCTCAACCCGCTCTGGTACGCGGGATCGCTGGCCTTGGGCTATGCCGCAGGCAGATTCGGTACGCGCTGGAATCTTGGGTTTCTGGCCGAAACGGAGCGCCAAGTCGAAGCGCACCTGGAGGGTCATCTGGAGCGCCTTGCACCCCAGGACGTGAAAACCCGTGCCATTGTCGTACAGATGAAGCAGGACGAAAGCGCGCATGCCAGGACTGCCTATGCGCTGGGTGCGGCCGAGTTGCCCGAGCCGGTGAAACGCGCGATGCGCCTATCCGCACGCGTAATGACACAGGTTTCCTACTGGGTTTGACCTGGAACCCAAAGCCAAGCGATTTTGCAGCGGCGAAAATGGGCAGTATGGGGAAAGATATCCCCTCGTTTTGCACCGAACTCTCGGGGCCTGTTTCTTCAGAACGCCGGAATGCGACCCTTGCGGCAGGCTCTCACTCCGCGACAATCTCATAGTCGTGGGTGATTTGGGCGGTCTTGCCCAGCATGATCGAGGCGGAACAGTATTTCTGGTGCGAAAGTTTGATCGCAGACTCAACCATCGACTTTTTCAGATTCCTGCCGCGCAGCACGAAATGCATGTGGATGCTGGTGAAGATCTTGGGGTCGGTATCGGCGCGCTCGGCTTTCAACTCGACGCTGCAGTCGCTGATCTCCTGGCCACTCTTCTTCAGGATGACAACCACGTCGTAGGCGCTGCAGCCGCCTGTGCCTAGGAGCACCATTTCCATCGGCCGCGGTCCGAGGTTGCGTCCGCCGCCTTCAGGCGCGCCATCCATCACCAGCGCATGCCCGCTGCCGGTTTCGGCGACGAAGCTCACACCGTCTATCCATTTCACCTTGCATTCCATCGTCGATGTCCTCGGGGTTAGCGCCTATGTGCGGGACGCAGCTCCGGCGGCGGTCCGGGTACTGGCCGTCGCGAAGATGGTTCCCGAGCCATTCGGCGTGAGAGGCCGGCATTGTAGCCCGGGCATTCCGTTCCTCGAAAGCAGTAAATGGTGCTCTGCAACAACGTTGACCAAATCAGCTCAGGCCCAATTCATTTCCCGGTGTTATTTAGGGGGCAAATAATAAGTATATTGTTTTTAAATTTAATGAAATTTCATGCAGATACGATGCGGCGAATTCTTTCATGACCACAGTGAAATATTTCGCATCCTGACGCAAAAAAATCTTGCGCCGCAACAAAGCGGTGGTGTAGAATTAGTCAAAGCTTGAGCATTGATGGAAACTTTCCATTCAGTGCTGAAGCTTGTCTCCTCCACCCTCCTCCTTTTGGTGGATTCAGCGCAACTCCTCGGAGTTGCGTTTTTTTTTGCGTCGATTCCACATACTGCGCCGCGCTTCGTTTGACACCTGATCGCCTCTGACATACAATCACGCCCTTTTCCGCGAAGCCGTTTACCCCCAATGAAAACTTTTTCCGCCAAGCCGCACGAAGTCAAACGCGACTGGTTCGTGATCGACGCCACCGACAAGGTGCTCGGGCGAGTCGCCACCGAGGTTGCCCGGCGCCTGCGCGGCAAGCACAAAGTCATCTATACCCCGCACGTCGATACGGGTGATTTCATCGTAGTCGTCAATGCCGCCAAGCTGCGGGTCACTGGCGACAAGGGTGAGGGCAAGACTTATTATCGTCACAGCGGCTATCCCGGTGGGATCTCGCAGACCAGCTTTGGCAAGATGCAGGCGCGGTTTCCCGGACGGGCGCTGGAAAAGGCGGTGAAGGGCATGTTGCCCAAGGGCCCGCTGGGCTACGCGATGTTCAAGAAACTGAAGGTGTACGCCGATGGCGAGCACCCTCACGTTGCACAGCAACCCAAAGCGCTGGAGATCTAATCAATGGCTGAGACCAGTTACAACTACGGCACGGGCCGCCGCAAGACCTCGGTGGCGCGCGTGTTCATCAAGCCGGGCAAAGGCAAATTCATTGTCAACGACAAGGCGCTGGACGAATATTTTGCCCGGGAAACGGGTCGGATGGTAGTGCGTCAGCCGCTGGTGTTGACCGATCACCTGCAGACTTTCGACATCAAGGTGAACGTGGATGGCGGCGGCGAGTCCGGTCAGGCCGGCGCGGTGCGTCACGGCCTCACTCGCGCGCTGATTGAATACGACCCCGCGCTCAAGCCTGCGCTGTCCAAGGCCGGGCTGGTGACGCGCGATGCGCGAGAGGTGGAGCGCAAGAAAGTGGGCTTGCACAAGGCGCGGCGTGCAAAGCAGTTCTCCAAGCGGTAACCCTGGCCCCAGGACCCACGAAAAAGCCGCCCTTCGAGGCGGCTTTTGTTTTTTGTGTGTGCGAAATTTATGGGCTGTTAGACTGGAAATTTACATGCGGAGCGGCAAATGATCAAAATCGGCGTGGTCGGGGGCACCGGATACACCGGCGTTGAGTTGTTGCGTATTCTGGCGCAGCATCCGCAGGCGGAGCTGCGCGCCATCACCTCGCGCAAGGAGGCTGGCATGGCGGTGAGCGAGCTATTCCCCAGCTTGCGCGGTCACGTCGACCTCGCATTTTCCGACCCGGCGGCGGCCGCGCTTGAGCAGTGCGACGTCGTATTCTTCGCCACACCCCACGGTGTTGCCATGAACGATGCCCGGCGGCTGGTCGATGCGGGGGTGCGCCTCATCGATATTTCCGCCGATTTCCGCATTCAGAACGTGGCCGAATGGGAAAAGTGGTACAAGATGAAGCACGCGTGCCCCGAACTGATACCCCAGGCGATCTATGGTCTTCCCGAAGTGAATCGCGTTGCGATTCGCAAGGCGCGCATCATCGCCAATCCGGGCTGCTATCCGACCGCGGTGCAGCTGGGATTGCTGCCTTTGCTCCAGGCGGGCGCGGTTGACGCCGCTCATCTGATCGCAGACGCCAAATCGGGCGTGAGCGGGGCTGGTCGCAAGGCGGAAACGCATATCCTGTTCTCCGAAGCCTCGGACAATTTCAAGGCCTACGGCGTGCCGGGGCATCGCCATGGCGTGGAGATCGTCCAGTGTCTGGCGCAAATCATCGGCAGCGACATCGGCCTGACTTTCGTGCCGCACCTGACGCCGATGATACGCGGCATCCATGCGACGCTGTACGCGCGCATCACGCACGAGTTCGATTTCCAGAAATTGTACGAGGAACGTTATGCGCGCGAGCGTTTCGTCGATGTGTTGCCGCCCGGCAGTCATCCCGATACACGTTCGGTACGCGCTGCCAATACCTGCCGCATCGCTCTGCACCGGCCCCAGGGAGGAGACACCCTGGTGGTGCTCTCGGTCATCGACAATCTGGTCAAGGGCGCTTCGGGGCAGGCGGTGCAGAACATGAATCTCATGTTCGGTCTGGATGAGTCACTGGGACTCGCGCAAGTGCCGATACTTCCGTAGCTAGCGTGATGCCGCCGAATCTGCTGAAACGATTCCGCCAGCGCTTCGGCATCGCGGCGCCGCGCATGACGGTGCAGACCCACGTCGCGTGGTATTGGCGGATGCTAGGATTGGTTGCGGTGTTGTCCTGTTCATTCGCCCTGGCGGCCTGGATCTACGATGCGGGCCGGCGCTTCGCCGGCTTCGACCGCAGCGAGGCCGAGCAGGAATTGTCGCAACTGCGCGCCAGCGTAGACCAGCTGAACAAGGAAGCCACCGTATTGCGCACTAGTGTCAACGCCAGCGAAAGCAAGCTGCAGATCGAGCGCGCCGCCCAGAGCCAGCTGGGGAAGCAGGTAAAGGCGTTAGAGGACGAAAATACGCGGCTGAAGGAGGATCTCGCGTTTTTCGAGAACCTGATTCCGAGCGAGCAGCGCGACAACGCGCTGCTGATCAATCGCTTCCGCGTCGATCCGGGAGCGCTGCCGGGCGAGTTTCGCTACCGTTTGCTGCTGTTGCAGGGGGGCAGGCGGGACAAGCCCTTTCAGGGCAGCCTGCAGCTACTGGTGACCCTGCAGCAGGCGGGCAAAGATGTTACTATCACCTTCCCCGAAGAGGGGGTGGCGCAGTCTTATAAGATTAATTTCAAGTACTTCCAGCGGGTCGATGGCACGTTCCGGGTGGCGCCGGACGCGCATGTGAAAATGGTGCGTGTGCGGGTATTCGAGGCCGGGTCCACCCAGGTCCGAGCGACGCAGAGTTTCAACCTTTCCTAAGGGAGTAGTCCATGTTCCGTAAGAAGGCGAGCAAGCCGCAGAATCGCATCGATAGCCTTATCGGCGCTGGCACCATGATAGAAGGCAACATCACTTTTTCCGGCGGTTTGCGCGTAGACGGTGAGATCAAGGGCAATGTCACTGCCTCCAGCGAGCAGCCGAGCACTCTGGTGGTGAGCGAGCATGCCCGCATAGACGGCGAGATCCATGTTTCCCATTTGGTGGTGAACGGGGCGATCAACGGCCCTGTATATTCCGCCGAATTCTTAGAACTCCAGGCGCATTCCCGCGTCAAAGGCGATGTGCATTACAATACGCTGGAAATGCACTTGGGCGCAGTGGTGGAAGGCCGTTTGGTGCACATTTCAAGTGCGGCCGAGAGTGGCAAGACGGTTGAACTGAAGATTGCCTCGCGCAATTAGGGGCGGGCATAACGGTTGGATTATTTTCAGGAGTAAGGACATGAACGCAGTAGCAGAGATGCCCGCCCCGTTGCTCTTCACCGACAATGCGGCGAACAAGGTGAAGGAGTTGATCGAGGAAGAGGGCAACAGCGAGCTCAAGCTGCGCGTGTTCGTCAGCGGCGGCGGCTGTTCGGGCTTTCAGTACGGCTTTACCTTCGACGAAATCAAGAACGAGGATGACACCGCGATGGAGAAGAACGGTGTCACGCTGCTGATCGATGCAATGAGCTACCAATATTTGGTCGGCGCGGAAATCGATTATCAGGAAGGGCTGGAGGGTGCGCAGTTCGTGATCAAGAATCCGAACGCGACCAGCACCTGCGGCTGCGGATCGTCGTTCTCCGCCTAAGGCGCCGGACAAAGCTGTCCGACGGGAGCTGCGGCTCCCGTTTTTTTTGGGTGTTCCGCGGATGTCCCTTTAGGGAACGGGCTGTGCCGGGTAAATGGCGCCGAGCACGCGCTCGCCGCTTGCGCCGGTGACCGCGGGCAGGTTGGCCGGGCGACCGTCCAGTGTCTGCTTGGCCAACCAGGCAAAGGCAATCGCCTCCACCCAGTCGGGTTCGATTCCCAACGCCGCCGTGGTGTCGATGCGGCACCCTGGCAGGTTTCGGCGCAGCCGTTCGAGCAGATCCAGATTGTGCGCGCCGCCACCGCAAACGTAGAGTTCATCCGCTTGCGCGCAATACCGGTCCACGCCAGCAGCGATCGAGCGCGCGCTGAGCTCGGCGAGCGTGGCCTGAACGTCCCGGGGGGCCGCCGGTTGCAGCGGAAATTTCTCCAGCCACGCGGTGTTGAACAGGTCTCTACCGAAACTCTTCGGCGGACGACGCGCAAAATATGGCTCGGCCAGCATTGCCGCGAGCACCTCCGCAAGGACGGTTCCGCTATGCGCCCATGCGCCATTGCTATCGTGTGCTTCGCCCAGATGCCGCTGGATCCACATGTCGAGAAAAACGTTGCCCGGTCCGGTGTCGAAACCCGTGACCGCCCCGCTCGGCGGCAGATCGCTCAGGTTGGCGATGCCGCCGATATTGGCGATGACGCGATGCTTTCCTTTCGCGCCAAACGCCGCGGCGTGAAATGCCGGAACCAGCGGCGCGCCCTGACCACCCGCGGCGACATCGCGACTGCGAAAATCGGCGATGACGCACATGCCGGTGCGCTCGGCCAGCAGCGCTGGGTTGCCGATCTGCAGAGTGTAGCCAGCGTCGGGACGGTGGCGTATGGTCTGGCCGTGGCAGCCGCAAGCGCGTATCGCCGCCGGCGGTATGCCGGCCTGTCCTAGCAAGGCCAGGGACGCATCGGCATACAGGCGCGCGAGTTCGTTGGCGGCCCTTGCGGCGCGGTCCAGTTCGTTTGGTGCCGGGGCTTGCAGTGCATGCAGTTCTGCCCTGAGTGCCGCTGGAAAGGGCAGATAGGTGGATTCGATGAGAGTAGGGATGGGCGCAGTGAATTCGACCAGGGCTGCGTCCACGCCATCGAGGCTGGTGCCCGACATCAGCCCGATGAACAACTCACGCGAAGTCACGCTCAGCATAAGCTTGGAACCCATTTAGGACTTGCCAAAACGAGTCCTGGCCTGAGGGAGCAGAAGGCGCAGGGAAAGGGATGGGGCTCTTGCGATCCCAACTGAATCCCCTTCGTTTCAAAACAACGTTCTACTCGAGCAGCGCCAGGTTGGTGTTTCTGAGCAGGTTCAGCTCAGCCGTGAGGGGCGCGGACACGCTATTGAATGCAGCCATCTGCCGTGCTGGAATGGGCAGCGCTGCGGGCAGCGCCACCGTGAGTGGATTGCGCACTTGGTTGTTGACGCGGAATTCGTAATGCAGATGCGGGCCTGTGGCCCAGCCGGTCTGGCCGACATGGCCGATCACATCGCCTTGATGCACCCGCTCGCCCTTGTGCAGGCCGGCGGCGAAGCTGCTGAGGTGGGCATAACGGGTACTGAAGCCGCCCTGGTGCCTGAGCATGATGACCTTGCCGTAGCCGTTCTCCCAGCCGACGAACTCAACCGTGCCGTCCGCGGTGGCTTTAACGTGGGTTCCGACCGGAGCAGCATAATCGATGCCTTGGTGCTTGCGCCACTCGTGCAGGATGGGGTGATAGCGCATTGCAAAGCCGGAACTGATGCGGGAGAACTCCAGCGGTGAGCGCAGGAACTCCTTGCGCAGATTCTTGCCATCAGGTGTGTAATAGCCGCCCTTGCCTTCGGCGTCCTGGAACCAGATCGCGCGGTAGCTTTTGCCCTGGTTGACGAACTCGGCGGCGAGCAGGCGTCCGGATTTGATCGGGCGCCCCTGGTGGTAGAACATCTCGTAGACCACTGTAAACTTGTCGCCGCGGCGCAGATCCCGGTGAAAATCGATATCGCCGCCGAACACATCGGCAAGCTGGGTGGCGACGTTGTCGGAGAGGCCGGCCGCGTCGGTGGCGGCAAAAAGCGAACTGCGGATTTCGCCGGATTTCATCTGCTGCTGCGGCGTAAGCTGGAGTTGTTGGTCGATCGCCTTGAAGTCCGCGCCCTGCTTGTCGAAGCCGATCAGCCGCCCTTTGTCGGTAATATAGCGCAGCGCGAGCAGGGTCCCGTCATCGGCAGTGCGCGCCTGTACCGTCGTGCCCGGGCGCAGCAATTGCAGCGAGCGGCCGGGTTTGATGTGCTGCAGAAAGGTTCGCGCTTCCTCGTCGTTCACACCCAGGCGCGCGAGGAGGTCGGAAATGGTGTCGCCGCGCCCGAAGCGCTCTTCGCGCCAAAATATCTCGTTGCTGTCAGCGGACTGCTCGGCAGGCGCGAGCGCAAGACTTTCCACCACGGTTCTCGTGGGGACGAACGAATAGTCGGTATCGGGGGCGGTGCCGAAGGCAGCAACCATGCCGAGGAACGGCAGGCTGCACACGGTGACGATCCAGCGCAAGCGCAGTTTCGATTCTCGTCGGCTGCCGAAGTGCGCTAAAATTTGCGTTTCTAGTTTATTCATCCGGTCGGGCTTTTTTTGTCCGCCGCAAGTGTAGCACAGGCTTTTTCCTCTGTGCCAGATACGGAACGCAATGAAAAGTAATGCAATTGAATCCGCCATGCAGGTCATTAAACGCGGCTGCGGCGAGCTGCTGGTGGAGGAGGAACTGGCGGAAAGGCTGAAGTCCGGCAGGCCTCTGCGTGTCAAGACCGGCTTCGATCCGACAGCACCGGACCTGCACCTGGGGCACACGGTGCTGATCAACAAGATGCGCCAGTTCCAGGAACTGGGGCATCACGTCATGTTCCTGATCGGTGATTTCACCGGATTGATCGGCGATCCAACCGGCAAGAACGTAACGCGGCCGCCGCTCACGCGCGAGGAGATCGAGGCCAACGCGGTCACCTATAAGGCGCAGGTTTTCAAGATTCTCGACGCCGAGAAAACGGAGGTGTGTTTCAATTCGGAATGGGGCAATGCGCTTGGCGCCGCGGGCATGATCAAGCTTGCGGCCACCTCCACCGTCGCGCGCATGCTCGAGCGCGACGATTTCGGCAAGCGCTACAAGGCGAACCAGCCGATCGCCATTCACGAATTTCTTTATCCGCTGATGCAGGGCTACGACTCGGTGGCGATGCGCGCCGACATCGAGCTTGGCGGCACCGACCAGAAATTCAACCTGCTCGTCGGACGCGAATTGCAGAAGCACTATGGCCAGGCACCGCAGTGCATCCTCACGATGCCGTTGCTCGAGGGCTTGGACGGCGTCAACAAGATGTCGAAGTCCCTCGGCAACTATGTCGGCATCAACGAGAAAGCGGAAGACATCTTCGGCAAGCTGATGTCGATCTCGGACGAGCTGATGTGGCGCTACATTGAATTGCTGTCGTTCGAGTCGATCGAGGCGGTGGAGCGGTGGAAGCAGGAAGTCGCCGGCGGACGCAATCCGCGTGACGTCAAAGTCGCCTTCGCGCAGGAGATCGTCGCGCGCTTCCATGACAAAGCGGCTGCGGCGCGCGCGCTTGCCGATTTCGAAGCGCGCTTTCGCCAGGGCGCGCTGCCTGAGGATCTGCTGGAGGTGCAGCTCGCGGCAGAAGAGGGCGGTTTGCCGCTCGCGCAGGCACTGAAACAGGCGCAGCTTACGGCGAGTACCTCCGAAGCCATACGTATGATCGAGCAAGGCGGCGTCAAACTCGACGGCGAGCGCGTCAGCGATCGCGGTCTCAGGCTCGCAAAGGGCACGGTCGCCGTGGCGCAGGTGGGCAAGCGCAAATTTGCGCGCATCACCGTCGTTTGAGCAGAGACATTCGCCGTGCTTTTTAAAAATATTCTGGCAAAACGCTTGACCTGTTTCGCCGGCGCTGTATAATCCCGCCTCTTTGCTGGTTGGCCTTCAGGTCGCTAGTACGCTCTTTAAAAATTTACAGCCGATAGGTGTGGGTGCTGG
>JAKAIH010000054.1 GCA_021825225.1 Pseudomonadota bacterium | reverse complement strand
CTGTCCTGGTGCACGACTTGCCGCCGTACGTGATGGCGGCTGGCGACAGCGCCAAGCCCTACGGCATCAATTCCGAGGGACTGCGCCGCCGCGGATTCTCCAGCACCGCGCTGGCTGCAATCAAGCGTGCCTACAAGACGCTGTACAAGTCCGGCCTGACGCTGGATCAGGCCAGGTCGCAACTTGCGGAACAGGCCAAGGCTTGCGCCGAGGTCGGTTTGCTGGCGGAATTCCTGCAAGGCTCGACGCGCGGGATAGTGCGCTGACGTGAGCGCAGTGCAGCTTACCATCGGCATGGTTGCCGGGGAGGCCTCGGGAGACCTGCTGGGCGCGCATTTGATTGCGGCATTGCGCGCGCACCTGCCTGAGGCCAGGTTCGTCGGCATCGGCGGACCCAAAATGGAATCTCAGGGCCTGGACAGCCTGTATCCAATGGAACGCCTGGCGGTGCGCGGTTATGCCGAGGTGTTGCGGCATTATCCGGGGCTGGTGCGGATGCGGCGCAAGCTGAAACTGGCCTTGCTCGCGGCACGGCCGCAGCTGTTCATCGGCATAGACGCACCGGATTTCAATCTGGGCCTGGAAGCCGGCCTCAAGCGCGCCGGGGTGCCGGTGGTGCATTATGTGAGCCCCTCGGTCTGGGCCTGGCGCGGCAGCCGCGTCGCCGTCATCGCGCGCTCGGTGGATCACATGCTGACGCTGTTTCCGTTCGAGGCGGCGATTTACGCCAAGGCGGGTATCGCCGCGACCTATGTCGGCCATCCGCTCGCCGATCTGATCCCGGAGCAGGACCAGACTGCCAGCGCGCGCGCCCAGCTCAGGATCGCGCCGGAACGCAAGGTGATAGCGCTCCTGCCGGGCAGCCGCCAGTCGGAACTGCGCTATATGGCGGACACGTTCATCGCCACGGCCAAGCTGCTGGCGCAGAAAATCGAGCGGCCGCTGTTCCTGGTCCCGCTGGTCAGCCGCGAGACGCGCGAAATCTTCGAGGCCGCGCTGTATCGGGCCGACGCCGGCGAACTGCCTCTCACCATCCTGTTCGGCCATGCGCGCGATGCGCTGGCTGCTGCCGATGTCGCGCTGGTGGCAAGCGGCACCGCCACGCTGGAAGCGGCATTGCTGAAGAAACCGATGGTGATCACCTACAAGATGGCCGAAGCCAGCTGGCTGCTGATGCGGCGCATGGGCTACCTGCCCTATATCGGCCTGCCCAATGTCTTGGCCGGAGAATTCGTGGTGCCCGAGTTGCTACAGCACGACGCCACGCCGGAAAATCTGGCTCAGGCGCTGCACAACTCACTCAACGACAGCATGCTGCGCGCACGCCTGCCGCAGCGCTTCGCCGCCATACACCGCCAGCTGAAATGCAATACCGCGGAGCAGGCAGCGAGGGCGGTGCTGCCTTTGCTGGCACGCGCGGCTGCATGAACTGGTTCGTCTGAGAGGGGCAGATGAACCTAGTCTGCGGCGTCGACGAAGCGGGGCGCGGGCCGCTCGCCGGCCCGGTCTACGCCGCTGCGGTGATCCTCGATCCGGCCGCCCCCATCGCCGGTCTGGCCGACTCCAAAACCCTGTCGGCATCGAGGCGGCAGGAACTGGCCGGGCAAATACGCCGCCAGGCGCTGGCCTGGGCGATCGCCTCGGCCACGGTGGACGAAATCGACGCGATCAATATCCTGCAAGCCAGTCTGCTGGCCATGTGCCGCGCAGTCGAGCAGTTGAGCATCGCGCCTGGCGAAGTGCTGGTCGACGGCAATCAGTGCCCGGCGGTTTCCTGTCCGGTCAGGGCCATCGTCAGGGGGGACAGCAAGATAGCGGCGATTTCCGCCGCATCGATTCTCGCGAAGACGGCACGTGACGCGGAAATGCTGCGCCTGCATCAGCTCTACCCGGCTTATGGACTGGATCGGCACAAGGGCTATCCGACGGCCGCACATCTGGCCGCTTTGGAGCTGCATGGCGTGTCCGCGATTCACCGCCGCAGCTACGCGCCGATACGCAGGCTGCTGCGGGATTGAACCGGCCTGTAAGGTATCTGCAGCGCTCAGGCGAGATCGCGCAGCAGACGCAGCAGGCCAGCCTGCTCGCTGCGGGGCCGGAACAAATGCCGCCGCGCCGCGATTGCGCGCTTGAGCGACTGATAATACGACTGGTGTCGCATGGCCTTGCCCAGCAGCTTGGCGAGCGCCGTCTCATCACCGAATGGGTAATAGCCGGGATAGTCCGCGCCGAGCATGCCGATATTGCCGGGGATGGCCGATGCCAGCACCGGCACACCAAGGCACGCCGCCTCCGCGATTGCGTTCGCGCCGCCTTCCATGCGCGAGCTGATCACCATCAGCTGGCTGCGCGCCAGCCAGTCCAGCGTGCGGCCATGCGGCAATCCGCCGAGCCAGCGGTAGCGCGCGTCATCGCGCATCAGGTCCTTGGCCTGCGCCGCCATTGCCGGCGACATGGGCTTGCCCAGGTGTACCAGCTCGATGATTTCCGTTGCGGGGATGAGCTTCAGCGCCAGCGCGGCACGAAATGGATCTTTCTCCTCGCGCAAGTGGCCAAGTACGCATATGCGAAATGTTTTCGCCGGCGGGTGCGCTTTCGCCTTGACTTGCGCCGACTGGTATACGACGCGCGTCTTGGCGCGCAACGGCCGCGGCAAAGCCTTCAAACCTTCGTCCTGCAGCACCACCAGGCGCTGCGCGAGTTTCAGCGACAGCTGTGCGTCTGCATCATAGTGTATGTCGCGATACAGGTCGGTGCCGGTCAGCACCACGACCAATTTTCCCTCCGGATACGCCTCGCGAAAGCGCAGGATGGATGCATGGCTGCGGCGCGCATGCAAGGCGATAAGTACGTCCGCAGCGCACCCATCCCATTCGATCGCCAATGCCGCCTTGTGTCCGGCCGCGCGCAGCATCGCAGCCCAGCGCTGCGCCGTGTGCCGGTTGCCGGTGCGCGATCCGACCGCCGCCGGCGTGACGATTGCAATTTTCAAATTTGCGCTTCTCTAGGTTAGACTTGTCGCGCCAGCCTGGCGATCAAGCATGAATATCATAGAGCAATTCGGCACCGAAGATCATGCCGCGCAACTGCGCGCGAGCCGCGCGCGCTCACGCGCACTGACGCAGGATCTTCGCGGCGCGCAGCTCATTGGTCCGCGGCTGCCGATCGTCAATCCGTTCCTGTGGGAGCTTGGCCACATCGCCTGGTTTCAGGAGCGCTGGTGTTTGCGCCGGCGTGATGACGGCGTGCTCGCCGACTCGCTGCTGCCCGGTGCCGATGCCCTGTACGACTCGGCTGCGGTTGCGCACGAGCTGCGCTGGGATTTGCCGCTGCCCACGCATGAGGCCACGCTCGCCTACCAGGACCGCGTGCTCGACCTGGTGCAGGAGCGCCTGCAGCGCGAAGCCGGCAGGCCCGGACTGGCCTATTTCGCGCAGCTGGCTGCATTCCACGAGGATATGCATGCCGAAGCCTTCCATTACATGCGCCAGACCCTGGCTCACGCCGCGCCGCTGCTGCCGCCGTCGTACAGAGCGCAGGGTAGGGCTGCCGCCACGAATGCGGCCGCGCCGGCCGGCGACGCCTGCATTGCCGGCGGGCGCTACTTCCTCGGCGCCCGTCGCTCTGCGGAATTCGTATTCGACAACGAGAAATGGGAGCATCCCGTCGAGCTCGGGCCATTCCGCATCGGGCGCTGCTGCGTCGACAATGCGCAGTTTCTCGAATTCGTCGAAGAGCGCGGCTACCAGCGGCGGGAGCTGTGGTCCGAAGCCGGCTGGCACTGGCTGCAGCAGGGCGGCGCGCAGGCGCCGCGCTATTGGCGCAATCTGGATGGACAGTGGCAGTTGCGCCGCTTCGCCGCATGGCTGCCCTTGCCTCTGCGCGAACCGGTCACGCATGTGAACTGGCACGAGGCGCAGGCCTATTGCCGTTTTGCCGGACGGCGCCTGCCGAGCGAGGCGGAATGGGAAATCGCTGCAAGCGGCGCCGACAGCGGCGCCAGGCGCCGCTATCCCTGGGGCGATGCCCGGCCCGAAATGGAGCACGCAAACCTGGAAGGCGACGCGCCCGCGCCGGTCGACGCGCTGCCGCGGGGGAGCAGCGTGCACGGTTGCCGCCAGCTGATCGGCAATGTGTGGGAATGGACCAACAGCGCATTCGCGCCCTATCCGGGCTTCGTCCCCGATCCTTACAAGGAATACTCCGCGCCCTGGTTTGGAACGCACAAGGTACTGCGTGGCGGCAGCTTTTCCACCCCGGCGCGCTTGATACGCAACACCTGGCGCAATTTCTATACGCCGGAACGCTACGATATTTTTGCCGGATTCCGCACGTGCGCGATCGAGAATTGAAATTGATTCGTTCGCGCGACAATCCGCGCTTCAAGATGCTGCGCCAACTCGCCACTTCCACGCGCGAGCAGCGCCAGGCAGGTCTGGCGCTGCTCGACGGCATAAATTTGATCGAGGCCTACCGCGCGAGCGGCGGTGTGCCCGAGCAGTTGATCCTGAGCGAAAGTGCGGCAGGCAAAGCAGAAACGACCCGGCTCGCTGCAGGCGTGGAGGCACAAGCGCTGCTGGTGCTTGCCGACAAGCTGTTCGGCGACGTCGCGCAAGTCGCGACGCCGACCGGCATCGTCGCGCTGATACGCACTCCCAGCCCCGGTCCACTTCCGCAGAGGATCGAATACTGCGTCATGCTGGAAAATATCCAGGATGCGGGTAATCTCGGCTCCATTCTGCGCAGCAGTGCAGCCGCCGGCATTCGCACCGTCTTGCTGTCCCCGGGTTGCGCGTTCGCCTGGTCGTCCAAAGTGCTGCGTGCCGGCATGGGTGCGCATTTCAGCCTGGACATTTTCGACAATGCCGACCTGGCAGCCGCGGCGCAGCGTCTGTCGGGCCGCTTGATCTGCACCAGCGGCTACGCGCGCAAATCGCTGTTCCAGGCCGATTTACGCGGTCCGCTGGCGTGGGTATTCGGCAACGAAGGATCTGGCGTAAGCACGGAGCTGATCGCCGCGGCCGCAGAGCAGCTACGCATTCCTATGCCCGGCAAGACAGAGTCGCTCAATGTGGCCGCAGCGGCGGCAATCTGCCTGTTCGAGCAGGTGAGACAGAGAACCTAGGTTTTGCTTCGTGAGCGCATCAGGCGCTGTTTTTCCCGGTCCCAGTCGCGTTTTTTCTCTGTCTCGCGCTTGTCGTGCTGTTTTTTGCCGCGGGCGAGGCCGATGTCGATCTTGATCCTGCCGTTCTTGTAGTGCATGTCCAGCGGCACCAGGGTGTAGCCGGCGCGCTCGACCTTGCCGATCAGATGCTGGATTTCCTTGCCATGGAGCAGGAGCTTGCGCGTGCGCACCGGATCGGGATGAACATGGGTAGAGGCGGTGGGCAGGGCGCTGATGTGCCCTCCGACCATGTAGATTTCGCCGCCGCGGATGAGCACATAGGCATCCTTCAGCTGCACCCGTCCGGCGCGTATGGCCTTCGCCTCCCAGCCTTCGAGCACCAAGCCGGCTTCATATTGCTCCTCGATGAAGTAATCGTGGAAGGCTTTTTTGTTTTGGGCGATCTTCATGGGAGGACAATTGGTACAATCAAGCAATTTTAACAGTTGCGCCGCGTCCTCATGGCCAAAGTGGAAAAGTCAGTCCTGATAGGCCATAGCGCGGCCAAAATGTACGCCCTGGTCGCGGACGTGGATGCTTATCCGCAGTTCCTGCCCTGGTGCAGCGCCACCGAGGTGCGGCAGATCGACGCGGAAAGGGCCGCGGCGACGCTGCATATCAATTACCACGGTCTGCGCCTGCACTTCACCACCGAGAACCGGATGGAGAAGGGCGTGCTGATCGACATGAAGCTCGCAAACGGCCCGTTCAAGCACCTGGATGGCTATTGGCGCTTCATCGCGCTCTCCGATCAGGCATGCAAAATCGAATTCCAATTGAACTATGAGCTTTCGGGCAAGCTGGTGGATAAACTCGCCGGTCCGGTGTTCAACCATATTGCCAGTACGCTGGTCGAAGTATTCGTCAAGCGGGCAGCAAGCTTGTACGGTGCGGCATAGGCATGCGCATCGAGGTGGTTTATGCCTTGCCGCGACAGCAGGAGCGAGTGCTGCTGGATCTTGCACCGGGCAGCACCGTGCTTGGCGCGATCCAGGCGAGCGGTCTGCTGCAGCGCTTGCCGCGGCTCGAAGTCGGCCGCGTCGGGGTATGGGGCCGGCCCGCCGGTCCTGAAACTGTATTGCGCGACCAGGACCGGGTGGAAATCTACCGGCCTCTGCTGGCCGATCCCAAGGAAATCAGGCGCGAGCGCGCAGCGAAAGCCGGCAAGAGTCTGTAACAAAACCAGGGGATGCCTCCTCTCGCCGCCCTGAGTCGGGCCGTAGCAGGAGGACTTTCGCTACGGATTACAGGCAGACTTCAATTGCAGGCTGCGGCCGCTTCCTGGCGCGCCTGGGCTGTGGCCTGGGCAATTTCCTGATCCGTGAGGAAGACACGCTCGCCTTTGCTGTCGATGCGCGTCTGGCGCCCGCCCAGTTCCAGATTGGCCAGTGCGGCCTTCGCTCGTTTGCAGTTTTCAGCCCGGTCGCGCGCTTCGGCCTCTTTCTGGCTTTGCTCCTGCTGCTCCTTGGCGGCATCCGCCTGGCGCTTGCGGAACGCCTGCTCCTGCTCGGCCAGACCTTTCGGCCCGGATTTGGCGGCCCCCTTCTGTGCCGGGCCCGCGGGCGGGTTGGCGGCGTGCGCAGGTATGCGCAACTTTTCTGTCTTGACGTTGCTCGGCGGCGGCGTGTCCGAATACTTCACCTTTCCATCTGCATCCACCCATTTATACATCTGGGCAGCCGCAGGCAGAGCTACGCACAGCGCCAGTCCTAATACCGCCGAAAGTCGTTTCATGCGTCTATGCCTTCCGTTTGCTCAATTGGTTCAAAAGTAACGGCTTTCCGCCGCCGCGTCAATTGCGCTTAACGCGCCGGCCGGGCTTTCGGTTTCGGGCGCGGCCTATTTGCCCGAGCGGAACAGGCGCGTATAATGCCGCTTTGTGGCCAGGAGTTTTGCTATGCGCGTCATTCAAAAAGCGCTGACCTTCGACGATGTCCTGCTCGTCCCCGCCCATTCAACCGTCCTTCCACGCGACGTTTCCCTCAAAACGCGGCTGACGCGCAAGATTACGCTCAACATCCCCCTGGTTTCGGCAGCCATGGATACGGTGACCGAGGCGCGGCTTGCCATTGCCATTGCGCAGGAAGGCGGCATCGGTATCATCCACAAGAACCTTACGCCCAAAGCGCAGGCGGCCGAGGTGCTGAAAGTCAAGCGCTTCGAGTCGGGCGTACTGCGCGATCCGATGACGGTATCACCCGAGATCACGGTGCGCGAACTGCTCGCCCTTACGCAGCAGTACCGGGTGTCCGGCTTCCCGGTGGTCGATAAGGGCAAGGTCGTCGGCATGGTCACCAACCGCGACTACCGCTTCGAGACCAATCTGGACGCTCCTGTGAGCGCGATCATGACGCCGCGCGAACGCCTGATCTACGTGAAAGAGGGTGCCAGCGCCGAGGAGGCGCGCGCGCTGCTGCACAAATATCGCCTGGAGCGGGTGCTGGTGGTCAACGACGCTTTCGCGCTACGCGGCCTGGTGACGGTGAAAGACATACTCAAAGCGACCGAGCATCCGCTGGCGAGCAAGGACGAGCAGGGCAAGCTGCGCGTGGGCGCAGCCGTAGGCGTGGGCGAAGGCACGGAAGAGCGCATCGAGCACCTGGTCGAAGCCGGCGCCGACGTGATCGTGGTGGATACGGCGCACGGCCACGCCCAGGGCGTGCTCGACCGGGTGCAATGGGTCAAGAGGAATTTTCCGAACGTGGAAGTCATAGGCGGCAACATCGCCACCACTTCGGGCGCCAAGGCCCTGGTCGATCACGGTGCCGACGGCGTCAAGGTGGGCATTGGCCCGGGATCGATCTGCACCACGCGCGTCATTGCGGGTGTGGGCGTGCCGCAGATTTCAGCGGTGCAGAACGTCTACGCGGCGCTCAAGGACACGGACGTGCCTTTGATCGCCGACGGCGGCGTGCGCTTTTCGGGCGATGTCGCCAAGGCGGTTGCCGCGGGCGCGCATGCGGTGATGATGGGCAGCATCTTCGCCGGCACGGAAGAGGCGCCAGGGGAGACCATTCTGTATCAGGGGCGCTCGTACAAGCTCTACCGCGGCATGGGCTCGCTCGGCGCCATGCAGGAGGGTGCGGCGGACCGCTATTTCCAGGACCCGACCAGCAATGTGGACAAGCTCGTCGCCGAGGGCATCGAGGGCCGCGTGCCCTACAAAGGAAGCGCGGTCAGCATCATTTTCCAGATGGTCGGAGGACTGCGCGCGAGCATGGGCTACTGCGGCTGTGCCACCATCGATGACATGCGCACCAAGACAGAGTTTGTCGAAATCACCTCGGCCGGCATGCGCGAGTCGCATGTGCACGACGTGCAGATCATCAAGGAAGCGCCGAATTACCAAATCGAATAATTTGCCGGCGCGGCGAACCGGCGCCAGAGCTGAGGGCCGATCGTGCCTGCAAGCGCACGACCGGCCTTTACATTTTTGAAAGCCCGATAATGCATCAGAAAATTCTCATCCTCGACTTCGGCGCGCAATACACGCAACTGATCGCACGGCGCGTGCGCGAAGCGCGCGTGTACTGCGAAATTCATCCTTATGACGTGAGCGAGCAGTTCGTGCGCGAGTTCGGCGCGAACGGCGTGATCCTGTCCGGCAGCCATCTGTCGGTGACCGAGGATGCGACGGCGCGCGCGCCGCAGGCGGTGTTCGATCTGGGCGTGCCGGTGCTGGGCATCTGCTACGGCATGCAAACCATGGCGCAGCAGTTGGGCGGCAAGGTCGAAGCGGGCAAGGTGCGAGAATTCGGCTATGCGGAGGTGCGCGCGCGCGGCCACACGCGCCTGTTCGACGGCATCGAGGATTTCCGCACGCTCGAGGGTCACGGCATGCTCAAGGTGTGGATGAGCCACGGCGACAAGGTCACGGAAATGCCCGCCGGCTTCAAGCTCATGGCATCGACCGATGCCTGTCCGATCGCGGCCATGGCCGACGAACAGCGCCGCTTCTACGCGGTGCAGTTCCATCCCGAGGTCACGCATACGGTCCAGGGCGCCGCCATGCTCAGGCGCTTCGTCAACGATATCTGCGGCTGCGCGGGCGACTGGAATATGCCCGATTACGTATCGGAGGCGATCACGCGCATACGCGAGCAGGTAGGCGCAGACGAAGTGATCCTCGGGCTTTCGGGCGGAGTCGATTCCTCGGTCGCCGCAGCGCTGATCCACCGAGCCATCGGCAAGCAGCTCACCTGCGTTTTCGTCGACCATGGACTGCTGCGCCTGAACGAGGCCGAGCAGGTGATGGCGACCTTTGCACGGAGTCTCGGCGTCAAGGTGATCCATGTCGATGCCAGCGCCGATTTCATGGGCAAGCTCGCCGGCGTCGCCGACCCCGAACAGAAGCGCAAGATCATAGGGCGCGAGTTCGTCGAGGTGTTCCAAAGCCAGGCGGCCAAGATCAAGAACGCGAAATGGCTGGCGCAGGGCACGATTTACCCCGACGTGATCGAATCCGCCGGCGCCAAGACGAAGAAAGCGACCAGCATCAAGTCGCACCACAACGTCGGCGGCCTGCCCGACACGCTGCACCTGAAGCTGCTCGAACCCTTGCGCGAGCTGTTCAAGGACGAAGTGCGCGAACTCGGCGTCGCGCTCGGCCTGCCGCACGACATGGTCTATCGCCACCCCTTCCCCGGACCGGGGCTGGGCGTGCGCATTCTGGGCGAAGTGAAGCAGGAATATGCCGACCTGCTGCGCCGCGCCGACGCGATATTCATCGAGGAATTGCGCGCAGCGCGCGACGCCGAAGGGCGCAGCTGGTATGACGCGACCTCCCAGGCGTTCGCCGTGTTCCTGCCGGTGAAGGCGGTCGGTGTGATGGGCGACGGCCGCACCTACGAATACGTGGTGGCGCTGCGCGCGGTGCAGACCCAGGACTTCATGACCGCGCACTGGGCGCACTTGCCGCACGAACTCCTGGGCAAGGTGTCGAATCGCATCATCAACGAAGTGCGCGGCATCAACCGCGTGGTCTACGACATCTGC
>JAKAIH010000053.1 GCA_021825225.1 Pseudomonadota bacterium | reverse complement strand
GCGCTCGCGCATCGTCACTTTGCCGGGCAAAAGTCCGGCCATCGCATGTGCAGTACCATCCAACGTAGTAAGCGTATCGAACAACACCATCATGCCGCCGCATTCGGCGAGCAACGGCCTTCCCGCCGCAGCGAAGGCGCGTATCGAGTCCTGCCAACGGCGGTTGCGGGCAAGCTGAGCTGCATGCAGCTCAGGGTAGCCTCCGGGCAAATAGAGCGCGTCGGCCGCGGGCACCGCATCATCGGCGACCGGCGAAAAGAAAATCAGCTCGGCGCCCATCGCCGTGAGGCAATCGATATTGGCGCGATAGAGAAAGGAAAACGCGGCGTCGCGCGCCACCGCGACGCGCCTTCCGGCAAGCAGCTGCGGGGCCGCGGGCGTAGCGTACGGAGTGAATTTCACCGCGGGCGGCAGCGCGGTGTAGGCGCTTGCCCCGACGAGATCCGCAAGCGCATCAAGCATGGAAGTCAGTCCGGCTAGCTCGTCCGCCTGTACCAGACCCAGATGGCGCTCGGGTAACGAACGCGCTGCCTGGGGCAGCGCTGCCAGCAGCATAATGTCGGGTGGCAGGCTCGCGACCAGTATGCGTGCGTGGCCCGCACCCGCGACGCGATTGGCGATCACGCCGGCGAACGGCACCGCCCGATATTCCTTGAGGCCCTTGGCCACAGCACCGAAAGTCTGCGCCATGGCGCCGGCGTCGATGACTGCGGCCACTGGCAAGTCAAAGGTCACAGCGAGATCGGCGGCGCTGGGTTCGCCGTCATGCAAGCCCATCGCGCCCTCCACCAGGATCAGATCGGCATCGCGCGCCGCCGCGGCGAGCAGCGCGCGCGAGTCTTCGGTGCCGATCATCCAACAGTCGATGTTATAGACCGGCGCGCCGCTGGCCGCTTCGAGTATTGTCGGATCGATAAAATCGGGCCCGGCCTTGAACACCCTGACGCGTCGCCCCATACGCGCATGATGGCGCGCCAGCGCCGCCGTGACCGTGGTCTTACCCTGTCCCGAGGCGCAGCCTGCGATCAGCAGCGCCGGGCAGGAAACCGCGGCAACGCTAACCATTGAGATACTCCAGACGCCAGCCGGCTCGGTCCGTACCGTCGCCGCGCAGCAAATTGATGCCGCCGTAGTCAAGATCGGTCTCCGGATAGCGCCGCAGCTCGAGCTGCAGGTAGCGTGCCAGCGCGGCGCGGACCGGTCCGGCATGCGTCACTACCGCAACGCGTTGCGCATGGCACGCGAGGATCTCTTCCAGTGCCAGGCCAACGCGCTCATAGAGTTCGCGGTAAGTCTCGCCGCCCGGCGGGGAGACGTTCCAGTAGTCCGCGGCCCAGCGCTCGCTCTCCTCGCGGCCGATCGTCTCCCAGCGCCGCCCTTCCCACTCACCGAATCCCAATTCGCGCAGGCGCTCGTCGGCCACGGGCGCCACGCCGACGCGCATTCCTATCGCCTCGGCCAGGGTACGGCAGCGCGACAGCGGGCTGGTCCACACCGCCTCCACCGGCGGCAGGCGCGCGGCGACGGCGGCGCAATCCTCGACGCAGGTCGGCGCGAGGGGCACCTCGAGCTGGCCGTAGCAGAGGCCGGCTTCGATCTGCGGCCGGGTGTGGCGTATCAAGTAGAGATCCATGCGAGCAGCGCCAAATAGAAGCCGATCTCGGTGATTTGCTGGACGGCGCCCAGGCAATCGCCGGTGTAGCCGCCGATGCGGCGGTAAAGATACCGGGCTGCCGCGAGCCGCAGCGCGAGCGCCCCGGCCGCGCCCGCCACCCCCGCCGATCCCAGCCATGCCAGCGGCGCCAGGGCAAAGAGCGCGGCGCAGGCGAGTCCGACAGGCGAGATATTTTGCGCGACGGGTTTGGCGCGCGCGCTGCCGTCGTCGCGCACGTAATGCTGAGTCGCCATGACGCTCACCGCCATGAAGCGGCTGAAGGAATGCGCCGCCACGGCGACGACAAGAAATAGGGCGGTGGGCATGGCGGCGAGCGCAGCAAACTTGAGCGCGAGGCCAAGCACCAGGCCAAGCACGCCGTAGCTGCCGATGCGCGAGTCTTTCATGATGGCGAGAACCTGCCGCTTGTCCCAGCCCCCGCCGAAGCCGTCGCAAGCGTCTGCCAGGCCGTCCTCGTGAAAGCCGCCGGTAAGCAAGACGCCGGAAATCATCGCCAGCAGCACCGCGAGCGGCTGCGGGAACACGGAGATGACGAGCAGATACACGCCTCCGGTGATCAGGCCCACGAGGATGCCGACCAGCGGGAAATAGCGCGCGGCATCGTTCAGCTGGCGCTCGGAATAGCCGGTCCAGCGCGGCACCGGCAGGCGCGTGAAATACTGGATCGCGGTGAGTACCAAGCGCGACTGATCGGCGAGCAGGCCCATCGTGAACCTTCAATCGTCCTTTTCGCTCACGCCGGCCTCGGCAAAGCTCGCCATTTCGTTGAGGAACGTCACCGCCGATTGCACGATCGGGTAGCACATCGCCGCGCCGGTGCCCTCGCCCAAGCGCATGCCCAGCGCGAGCATCGGCTCGGCACCGAGCAAGTCCATCATGCGTCCGTGTCCCGCCTCGGCCGAGAGATGCGCGAACACGCAATACTCGAGCACCGCGGGATGGAGCCGGCTCGCCACCAGAAGCGCGCTGCCGGCGATAAAGCCATCCACCAGAATCACCATCCTCGCCTCCGCTGCGGCGAGGAAGGCCCCCACCATCATCGCGATCTCGAAGCCACCGTACTCGGCGAGCGCTTCGAGCGGGGCCAATGCGCCCGGACGGCGCGCCGACGCGCGCGCGAGTATCGCCTGCTTGCGCGCCAGTCCCGCGTCGTCGACACCCGTGCCGCGCCCGACGCATTCGACGAGCGGTATGCCGCCGACGCGATGCAGCAAGAGCGATGCCGATGCGGTGTTGCCTATGCCCATCTCGCCGCAGCCGATGGCATTCGTGCCCTGCTCCGCGCATTCGCCCACGAGTTGCGCGCCGATGCGGATCGCCTGCGCGCACTGCTCGGTGCTCATCGCCGGCTCGCGCAGGTAGTTGGCGGTGCCGGGCGCAATCTTGCAGTCGCGCGCCTTGGTCTCAGGCGGAAAATCGTGGTTCACCCCGGCGTCGATCACCTGCACCTCCATGCCCGCCTGTCGCGCGAGCACATTGATCGCCGCGCCGCCCATAAGAAAATTGTGCACCATTTGCCAGGTGACTTCCTGCGGAAACGCGCTGATCCCCTCGGCCACAGCACCGTGATCGCCGGCGAACAGCAGGATTTGCGGTCGCGTCAGTTGTGGGGATAGGGTTTGCTGAATGAGGCCGATCTGCAGCGCCAGCGTCTCCAGCCGGCCGAGCGCGCCCAGAGGCTTGGTCTTATTGTCGATCTTGTCGCGAAGCGCGGTCTCGATAGCGCGCGAGGGCGCCGAAATACCAAAATCCGTGGCTGTTCCCGTTGCTTTCGCAATATTCACCATTCCACTCCTTTTTGTGCGCGGATGCCTTGTTGAAATGCGTGCTTGGCCTGCATCATCTCTATAACGGTATCGCCGGCCGCGATGATTTCGGGCGGAGCAGCGCGCCCGGTCATCACCACATGCTGCAACGGCGGCCGCGTGCGCATATCGGCCAGCACCTCGCGCACGTCGAGATATCGATACTTGAGCACGATGTTGATCTCGTCCAGCAGGACCAAACCCAAGCGCGGATCGGCCAGCATGTGTTGCGCGCGGGCCCATCCGGCTTCGGCCCTCTGGATATCGCGTTCGCGGTCCTGGGTCTCCCAGGTGTAGCCTTCGCCGGCGATGCGGAATTCCACCTCGTCGGGAAAGCGGCGGAAGAATTGCTCCTCCCCGGTCGCAACCGCGCCCTTGATGAATTGGACCACACCGACCTTCATGCCGTGGCCTATGGCGCGCGCCACCATGCCGAAGCCGGAACTCGATTTACCTTTGCCGTTGCCGGTCACGACGATGACGAGACCCGCGTCGCGCTGCGCCGCGCTCATTTTTTCATCGACCACCCGCTTCTTGCGTTGCATGCGCACCTTATGGCGCTCGTCGATGTTTCCGCCTTTGCCGTCTGAGAGCATATTTACTCCGGAATGAACAGGGTTCGGCCGGCCGCTTCGAGACGCGCCACGCGGTGGCCGAACGCGTACGATAAGTCGTGCTCGGTCATCACTTCGCCTATGGGTCCCTGCCGCACGGTTCCCTGCGGCGTGAGCATCAGGGCGTGGTCGGCAAAGCGCGCGGCCAAATTGAGATCGTGCACCGTGAACAGCACACCTTTGCCCTGTTCGCGCGCCAGTTTGCCAAAATGCTCCAGAACCAGCACCTGGTGATGCAGGTCGAGATGCGACACCGGCTCGTCGAGCAGCAACAGCGCCGGGTCCTGGACCAGAAGCGCCGCCAGTGCCACGCGCTGGCGTTCGCCGCCCGACAGGGTCAACACGTCGCGCTCCTCGAATCCCTCAAGGTCCATTGCACGCAACGCGGCGAAGACAATCTCGCGGTCGCCCGCGCCCTCCCATTGCCAGCGCGCAAGATAGGGATGGCGCCCCAACAGCGCGATCTCTGCGACGCTCGCGCTGAAGGCATCATGCATCGTCTGCGGCAGGAAACCGCGTGCCCGCGCGGCCTCGCCCGGCGGCCAGCCCTCGAGCGCCCGGCCGGCCAGTCGTACCGAACCGCCTTGCGGCTCGCGCAAGCCCACCACGGTATGCAGCAAGGTCGTCTTGCCCGCCCCGTTCGGACCGAGCAGGCACCACATCTCGCCGGGATTGAGACAGAAGCTCAGCTCGCGCACCAGGATTCTCCCGCCCGCCGCCAGCGCCAACCCCCGCACTTCGAGCAGCGGCACGCTCACGTCGCCGTCTCCTTTTCTACCGTGACAGTTTCACATCCGTACTGTCGGCAGCCGAAGGCATTCGCGGTCGGTCGCATCCCAGGCCTGCTGCCATGGCCTCTGCCCCTGCTCATGCCTTCCTCGGATTGCGCATTAGCAGGAACATGAACGCCGGCACCCCGAACAGCGCCGTGATGACCCCCACCGGCAACTGCAACGGGGCGAGCGCAGTGCGTGCCACGGTATCCGCCGCAAGCAGCAGTGCGCCGCCCGCGAGCGCACTGGCTGGCAGCAATACGCGCTGATCATTGCCCAACAGGAGGCGTAGCGCATGCGGCACCACCAGTCCCACGAAGCCGATGGTGCCAGCGGTCGTTACCGCCAAGGCCGTCGCGATCGAAGCGACCAGGTAGATCGTGTAGCGAAGCGCCGCGACACGCACGCCGAGAGCATGCGCCAGCGCCTCGCCGCGCAACAGCACGTTGAGGTCACGTGCCGCCGGATAGATCGCAGCGAGGCCAACCGCGAGCGTCACTAGGGCAGGCGCCCAGGATTCGGCGCCGTTCAGATCGCCCATGAGCCAAAACAACATACCGCGCAACTTGGCTTCGGGCGCCAGCGTGAGGATCATGGTAATGAGAGCCGACCATCCGGCGGCAATGATCACGCCCGTGAGCAATAGCCGCGGCGAAGCATCCAGCGCGCCGAACAGTTGCTGGCGTGCGAAGTCCCGCCGCGCCAGCGCAAACACGAGCACGATCGCCGCGAGCGCGCCTACCGCCGCGCCGAGATTGACGAACAGCGAACCCAGTCCGGCGAGCATCGCGCCCAACGCACCCACCGCCGCGCCACCCGACAAGCCCAGCACGTACGGGTCGGCGAGAGGATTGCGCAACAGCACTTGCATCAGGGCGCCGGCCAGCGCGAGCAGGCCCCCGGCTGCGAACGCGGCCAGCGCGCGCGGCAGGCGCAGCTTGAACAGGATCTCGCTGGCGACGCTATCGCCGGGAACGGCGAGCCCCCGCAGCAGTTCGAGCGGCGCAAGATGGCTGCTGCCGCTGGCTAGCGCGAGCGCGAACGCGGTGAGCGCAGCCACGGCCAAGGCCAACCAGATGAGCATCGCGCGCCGCAAGCCCCCTCCCTACTGCTGCCAATTGAGCGAGACAAACAGCCCGCGGCCTGGCGTGTTGTAGCCGTGCGCGACCTGGTAGTGCTCGTCGAAGGCGTTCTCCAAGCGTGCCGCGATGTACGTGTTTTTCGTCACCGCATGACGTGCGGTCAGATTGACCACCTTGTAGCCGCCCAGTGTCACCGGCGCGCCGCTGACGATGTTGTTGTCGGGTCGCGCGCTGCCGACGATCGCTTCGGCGCCGACGCGCCAGCCGGAAAGCGTGGTATTCACCACCAGGTTGCCGAAATTCTTGCCGCGGCGGCGCAACTGTGCCCCGGTCGCGGTGTCGATCGGGTCCTGCACCGTCAGGCTAGCCCGCATATCCCAGTTGTCGAACTGCACCGTGTAGCTCATCTCAGTGCCCCCAACCCGTGCGCTCGCCACGTTTTCCGGCAGATAGGTGAACGGCGGCGCAACCAGTACGGTCTGGATCAGGTTCCGGTACTGAGTGCGGAATTCGGCCACCCGCAGCAGGTGACGGCCCACGGCGTACTGCAGTCCCAGCTCGTTGCTCTGGGTCTTCTCGGCTTGCAGCTTGGGGTTGCCAAAACCGGGGTAGAACAACTCGTTGAAGGTGGGTGCCCGAAATGCACTCGAGCGCATGGCCGTTACTTTCCAGCGCGCGTTGATATCGTAACCGTAGCCTGCAAGCCAGGTGTCGGCATCGCCGAAGTCCGAATAACGGTCACGGCGGGTGCTTGCCTGAAACTGACTCGCGCCAACGCGGCCATTGTATGCAAGCATCATGCTGCGCACATCCCGGGTGGTATAGGCGTAGGCGGTGGTACTGTCCACCCGCTGCTTCTGCTCTTCCAGGCTGGCGGTTACGACATGCTCCTTCGTCAGGCTGAAATCGTTTTGCCACTGGTATTGCGTGTTCTTGGTGTTGAACCGCGTGGGCGTCCCGCCGTTCGTAAAGGTCTTCGACTCGTCTGTGCCCTGCGCGATGGATAGGTGCGACTTCCAGAAAGAGTTGAACCGGTTGTCCGAGTAGAGCGCGTAAGTCGACAAGGTGTCGTTCAAGCTGTCGCGTTCAGTCGGTGTGCCGAAAGCATTATCGAATTGGACCTTGCCGGCGCTTTGGTAAGCGCGCAGCCCGATCTCGTGGCCTTCGGCAAGGCGATGCGCGATCTGGCCTGAAACGCTAAGGTTGTGGTAGCCGTCATTGTCCGGATTGGCTTTAGGCGCCTGCTGCGTATTGATCGCCGAAAAACCATTGGTTTGGAACTGCGAAACATTCAGGCTGAAGCGTGTGCCCTCGACGCTGCCGCTATAACCGGCCGAGGCGCGATGGGTGCCGCGCGAGCCGGCCATCATCTGCGCTTCAGCATGGGGGGCGCCGTGCCCCTGTTTCGTGAAGATCTGGATTACACCGCCGATGGCATTGGCGCCGTACAGCGCCGAGACGTTGCCGCGCACGATCTCCACCCGCTCGATCTGGTCCAGCATCACGTTTTCGATCGAAGTGGTACCAAGCGTGGCTGAGCCGACGCGCACGCCGTCGATCAAAATCAGCACCTGATGGCCATCTCCACCGCGCATGAAAACGCTGCTCGAGGTGCCAATACCACCGTTTTGCACAAACTCGAAACCGGCTTCGCGGGCCAGCAGACTGGGCAGGTCGATGGCCTGCGATTCGCGAATATCTTTTTGCGTAATTACGGTGGTATGGGCAATAGTGTCGGTCAACTGTTGGTCGAGCCGCGAGGCCGTGACCACCACCGCGTCTTCTTGTGCGAACGCCTGCCCCGCCAGGGCGAAGCCGATGGCGGCAATGACTGATTTTGAGTACATGAAATTCCCCCGCCGCCAGCGTCCCCGCAGGCGGCACAACTGATGCAACAAAGGAAACGCGGGGGGAGAACAGAACCGCAACCGGCGCACCGCTTCCCCGCAGTGTTTCCACCTGTCGCGCAAGGCCGGTCTCCGGGCTCGTGGGATTGGATCTGTCGCCTTCCCGCAAGCGCGAACTTGCAGTGGCGTAGAGACAGACCCGCGCTCACATACCGTTGCGGGGGCAGCACAGGCTTGAGCGCAACTACACGCGGTACCTGTTTCCCGTTTCACCCGCCGGCGGGAAGCGCTGGCGGACACCTCGAACGAGTGCTGCGATCTTACACGCTATCAGTCAGCGCCGCCGCCCTGCATGCATGCGCGAGCGGCAGCGCGAAATTTCTGCGCTGAGTCAACGAAATAAGCCGGCTCATTCATCATGGAAAGAACTTTGAGAGTTGCCTGTTATTACTTGACTCGGCACAATTTTTGAAATTATAGTGCGGTGATGGATGCGGAATTCGACACACTCGACAGCAAGATCGATCAGTTCTTGCAGCTGTGCCAGCGCCTGAAAAGCGAAAACAAGGAATTGAGGCTGCAATTGGTATCGGCGCAAAACGACGTGAAGCTGCTCGAAGGCAAGGTCGATGGCGCCAAGAACCGCCTGGAGGCGCTGCTGCGCCAGATCCCGGAATGAGCACCAAGCCCAAGACCCTGGACGTCAGCATCATGGGACGCAGCTACAGGGTGACCTGCGCCGACGATGAACGCGAGGCGCTGCTCGCGGCAGTTGCCTATGTCGACAATAAAATGACCGAAATCAAGGCGGCGAGCAAGGTCGCCGGCACCGAGCGCATTGCGGTCATGGCCGCCCTGAATATCGCCAACGAACTGCTCTCGATCAAGATCGGCAGCGGCTTTGACATCGCAGAATTAAAGCGTAGAATGAATTCAGTGCAGTCGAAGCTTGATCAGGCGTTGTCGCAGCAGGATTCCCTGTTCTAGATCGCGCCCAAGCGGGCCAGACCGCAAAAAGTTTCCCTGCGATGCTCGTTAAGGCCATATATTCCTTGAACCAATATATGTGCTGAGGTCGCAAACCACAGCGCCGCTTTTGTGCGCGTCCCTTTGCCTAGTGCGAAGTGGATGTACCTACGGCGGCCGGAATGCGACCACTCTGGACTGCAGGTTCAGAGGATGCGGGTCTGACGGCATTTGCGGGGAATCCAATTCGCCATCGATCGCAGACCGAATCGCAGACATGATGTCTGCGATTTTTGTTTGTAGGGTGCCTCGCTGCAAAGATCCTGACCATGCGCTACTGGCTGATGAAATCCGAGCCCGACGAGTTCAGCATCGACGACCTCGCGCGCGCGCCGCGGCGCGGCAGCCCCTGGTTCGGCGTGCGCAACTACCAGGCGCGCAATTTCATGCGCGACCAGATGCAAGTCGGCGACCAGGTGCTGTTCTATCATTCGAGCTGCGCCGAGCCTGGCATCGCCGGGCTTGCCGAGGTCTGCACCGCGGCCTATCCGGACGAAACGCAATTCGACCCGAAGAGCAAGTATTACGACGCCAAGGCCACGCGCGACAATCCACGCTGGGTCAATGTCGACGTGCGCTTCGTCGGCAAAACGCGCCTGCTCGGCCTGGCGGAGTTGCGCCAACATCAGGAACTGGCCGGCATGCGCCTGCTCGCGCGCGGCAACCGGTTGTCGATCACGCCCGTGGATCCGCGCGAATGGAAATTCATCACCACCAAACTGCTCAAATAAAATGACCAAGCCGAAAAACGACACGCTGCTGCGCGCGCTGTTGCGCCAGCCGACCGAATACACGCCGGTATGGCTGATGCGCCAGGCCGGCCGCTACCTGCCGGAATACAACCAGACGCGCAGCCGCGCCGGCAGTTTTCTCGGCTTGTGCAAGAACCCGGGCTACGCCACCGAAGTCACGCTGCAGCCGCTGGCGCGGTTCGAACTCGATGCGGCCATACTTTTTTCGGACATCCTCACCGTGCCCGACGCCATGGGCCTGGGACTGTATTTTGCCGAAGGCGAGGGGCCCAAGTTCGAGCGGCCGTTGCGCGATGAATGGGCCATCCGCGATCTGGCGGTGCCCGACCCGGGCGCTGAATTGCGCTATGTACTCGACGCGGTCAGCGAAATCCGGCGCGCACTTGGCGGCAGCGTGCCGCTGATCGGTTTTTCCGGCAGCCCGTACACACTCGCCTGCTACATGGTGGAGGGCGGGGCAAGCGACGACTTCCGCACCATCAAGACCATGCTCTATGCGCGCCCCGATCTGCTGCACCGCATCCTCGAAATCAATGCGCAGGCGGTGACCGATTACCTCAACGCGCAGATCGAAGCCGGGGCGCAGGCAGTGATGATCTTCGATACCTGGGGCGGCAACCTGTCGCATGCGGCCTATGGCGA
>JAKAIH010000052.1 GCA_021825225.1 Pseudomonadota bacterium | reverse complement strand
CACGCCGAAACCGCTCGCATCGGCGATCGGCACTTCGATGCACGCGACCGTGCATTGCGCGCCGCGTTCGACGTGGTCGGTGAGCAGCAGCGAATAGTCCATCTTGTAGACGTGGTCGCCCGCGAGCACGACGATGAATTGCGGCCGCTTGCCGCGGATGATGTCGAGGTTCTGGAACACCGCGTCGGCGGTGCCGCGGTACCAGGTGGTCTCGTCGATGCGCTGCTGCGCCGGCAGCAGGTCGATGAACTCGTTCATTTCGGTCTTGAGGAAGGACCAGCCGCGCTGCAGATGGCGCAGCAGGCTGTGCGATTTGTATTGGGTCGCCACGCCGATCTGCCTGATTCCGGAATTGAGGCAATTGGACAGCGTGAAGTCGACGATACGGAACTTGCCGCCGAAATACACGGCGGGCTTGGCCCTGCGGTCGGTGAGCTGCTTCAGGCGCGTACCGCGTCCGCCGGCGAGCACGACCGCAAATGCGCGCTTGGGAAGCTGCAGCCGGGCCAGGGTATCCGTAGGCATGGGGACTTTCCTTTCGCATCTCGTTGGCGCGCAGAAAACGCGCTTATGTGTGCATATTACTGCGGCCGCTCGATTCGGAAAATCGCCGGACGCTTGAGCGCGAATCGCCACCAGCATATGACAGTTGCCGGCGAAACGGGCGGGGCAAGAAAAGGATAAGATAGCCGGCTATGAAAACCTGGATCGACGCATCGGGGCGTGAGCATGGGTAAGGACCCTTCGAAAATCAAGGTATGCCCGGAGTGCCGGCGCCTGGTCGAAGCTGCGACCATGCGTCCGCTGTCGCGCAACCAGCTCGGCAGCGGCATACGCTACGTGTGTCCGGACTGTTTCAAGCGCGTCCTTGCGCTGAGAAAGATCGTGCGGGACGCCCGCGGCAAGTAGTCGGCGACGCACGGCGCCGGCCGCTCGCACCGGAATGCCGGATCCAGCCCCCAGTCCCTCAGTTCATTTGTTCGGAGAAAGTAATCATGCCCATATACGAGTATCAGTGCGGTTCGTGCGGAAAGGAGTTCGAACTCCTCGTGCGCAATTCGTCTGCCGCACCCGCATGTCCGGCCTGCAGCAGCACCGAATTGCGCAAGAAGCTGTCGGCTTTCGCTGCGATCACGGGCTCCGCTTCGGCGCAGGCGGAGTTTCCCGCCGCGTGCCAGAGCTGCGGTAACCCGGGGGGTCCCGGCGCCTGCGCCTTCAACGCTGACCAACGATGAGTGCAGGGGCAAGACTGCCGGGCACGCCGCAGCCGATGCATTTCTGGACCGGCGTCGGCGGCGTCCGGATAGCCGGCGATTCCTGGGGCGATGCGAAGGGGCCGCTGGTGCTGCTGCAGCACGGCGGCGGTCAGACGCGCCATGCCTGGAAGGGGGCGGGCGAAATCCTCGGGGCGGCGGGCTATCACGCCATCGCCTTCGATGCGCGCGGCCACGGCGATTCGGACTGGGCCCCCGACGGGCTCTATGGCCAGGACGTGATGGTGGAGGACCTGAAGCGCGTGGTCGCGGCGCTGGGCAGCAGGCGCCCGGTGCTGGTGGGCGCGTCGATGGGGGGCGGGACCAGCCTGGTCGCCGTAGGCGAGGATCATGTCGATGCGACCGCGCTGGTCATGGTCGACATCGCGCCGCAGATCGAGACCGAGGGGATCAACAAGATTCAGGCCTTCATGAGCCAGAAGCCCGAGGGCTTCAGTTCGCTCGAAGAAGTGGCCGAGGCCATCGGCAATTATCAGCCGCACCGCAAACGCCCGCGCAATCTGGATGGCCTGGCGAAGAACGTGCGCCTCGGAGCGGATGGAAAATACCGCTGGCACTGGGACCCCAGGTTCCGGCCTGCGAAACGGGATCTGGAAAAGCGGCGCGAGCGCCTCGAAGCCTGCGCGCGCAAACTGGCGCTGCCGACGCTGCTGGTGCGCGGCGGGCTCTCGGACGTGCTCAGCGAAGAAGGGGCGCAGGGCTTTCTGCGCCTGTGTCCTCACGCCGAATACGTCAACGTCACCGGCGCGGCGCACATGGTCGCGGGGGACCGCAACGACATCTTCGGCAATGCCGTGATCGAGTTTCTTTCGCGAGCGGTGCCCGTGGGGCGCGCGCCGCTGCAGCCGGCGCATCAGACCCATCCGCATCACGAGGGGCCGGAAGGCGACATCGTCGACGTGCCCTGAGTGGCCTTGCACGGAGCGGGCAGCACCCTCCCTTTTTTTGTCCAAACTTATGCAGGCGGCTGCGCGATCACGTCGTCGTATTTGTGGCGTTTGCTGATCAGGCCCGAGTATTCGAACACGTCCAGGGTCACCTCGAAAGCCGGGCGGGTGATCTCCACATGCGGTGTCCAGCAGCCCAGCTTCTGGTAAGTCGCTATGGTTTGGGTCAGCACCGCGCGATCGATATTGGGGAAGAAGGACGCCTCGACTTCGGCGACCTTGGCCGCCGGCGTCGCGAGCAGCCAGGCGCGCGCCTTGCGGTAGGCGCGGGTAAAGCGCTGCGCCTGCTCGGTGGCCAGCCATGCACGCGTCGCGGCCAGGCTCGAAAACGCGAGCGGGCCGATCGCGTCTCCGAGCGACGCGACCACGTGGCCGACGCCGTCGTGCTCCAGCTGCTGCGGCGCCGGGCCTTGCTGGTGGATGTAGTCCCCCGTGCCATCGCGGAAGGCCTGGTCCATCTTGTCCATGCCGGCGTCCACAATGGACAGCGATTTCCAGTCGAGCCCACGCTTGAAGCAGGCGTACTTGAACATCGCCAGCGGCTGCGCGCCGTGATCGACCAGGATCTTGCCGGATTTGAGCTTGTCCCAGCTGAAGCCGGGATCGGGCTTGCGCGCGGTGATGAAAAAACCGTCCTTCTCGTTGATCTGGGCGAAATGCACCGCCGGCGGCTGCTCGCCTTTCTCCAGCGGCGTGAAACCCTGCGAGGGCGCGGACTGCGCCACCTGCACGCTGCCGTCGAGCAGGCCCGCTATCGCGGATTTGCCCATGGGTGCGACCGAATGCCTGGGTTCCAGGCCTTCCTCCTGCAGGAATCCGCCGGCGATAGTGGCGATGAGCGGCGAATAGAAGGCGGAAAAGCGGGTGAACTGAATATTGACTGGTTGAGCCATGAAAACTCCCTGGGGTTGTGACGCGATCGTTTATTGCCTGGAACAGAATCAGTCCGTCCACGGCACGCCGCCGGCGTAGGTCTTGTAGCTGACGCCGGCAAGCCATCCGGAATCGACCGGAAGCAGTACGCCGGTGATGGTTCTGGCTTCGGCCGAGCACAGGAAGGCGATCGCCTGGGCGATGTCCTCCGGACCGGGCAGGGTATCCAGGGCGTGAACGGCCATGATTTTGTTCAGGTCGCGCAGGCCGGCGTCGACCCGCGCCTGCAGGGTCTCGGTCATGACGTAGGTCGGCCCGACGCTGTTGACGCGAATGCCGTGGCGCCCGAGTTCCACCGCCAGCAACTGCGTCAGCCGTGCGATCGCGGCTTTGCCTGGATTGTAGGCGGGCAGGGGCAGCGGCAGCAGGCTGTTGATCGAGCCCAGCGTCACGATGGCGCCGCGCTTGCGCGCAATCATCTGGCGGCCGAAGGAGCGGCAGGCATGTACGGTGCCGTTATAGTTGACCTGCCACATGCGCTCGTGGGCCTGCATATCCATGTCCATGATCGATTCGGTGTTCGGAATGAGGCCGGCCGAAGTGACCAGTATCCCGGCCGGCCCGAGATCTTTACCGACCTGCGCCGCGACGGCGTCAACCGCTTTCGCATCGGCGACATCGCATTCATAGAAACGGGCGGCGCCGCCGGCAGCGAGCGAGGCCGCCAACTTTTCGCCGCGTTCCCGATTCACGTCCAATACGGCGACGGCGTGACCGCGTGCGGCGAACAAGCGTGCCGTGGCAGCGCCGATGCCGCTGGAACCGCCGGTGATGACTGCTACCGTTTGAATTGTCATGGCTGCTCCTCCGTAGCTTTTTCGAAGTCCGCATTTTTTCTTCGCGGCAGCGTCAGTCCGATGCGGGAATTTTCGGCGTGGCCGCGAACGAAGGAGTGTAATCGTTTGCCGGGCGATCATGCAAAGACCAAGCCTGCGCTCTGGCGGGCTCTATCCTTGACACGCACTGGTGGAGGCGGGGGAAACCTGGACATCGGCCGAACAGCGCCAACTCGGCGATGAGCAAAGAAAAATCGGCTAAGCGTACGATCGCCGTCCGAACAGCGGAATTACCAAACGCGTTGCGCGACGTGCGCAACGCACGATGCTTTTGGCTGTTCGATCCTTGTCTCCTTTCGAGCCAGCCGTTCGCGCGCCGGCGGCTCCGATCGGCAGGGCGGCAATAGCTTCAGCCGGCGCTCCCGCGCGTCACGAGCGACGCGGCGGCGACGCGCGCCGCCGCCGCCATGTCTCGCGCCATTGCTGCGCTCTGCCCCGTGTAGGCGGCGGGATCGAGCGCCTTGCCCAGCGCGTCGCGGCCGATTGCCTCGCGGACCGCCTCGTCCTCGAGGAGGGCTTCGAGCAGCGCGACGCGGCGCTGCGAAGCCGCCACGATGGCCTTCTTTACCGCCTGGTACGCCTGGGTCCGCCCGATGAGCGGGGCGAGAACCATCATTGCGCTCTCGGCGGCGATCGACTGGCCCGCCGTTGCGAGATTGCGGTGCATATTTTCCGGTACCAGGCCGATGCATCCGAGCAGTTCGTCCATCGAGCTGACGAGCTCGTAGGCGAGCGGACAGGCCTGGTCGATCAGCGCGTAAAGCATCTGATTGTTGGCGGCGTCGCCCTCGTGCGTCGGCTGCATCGCTTCCAGCGCCAGCGGCGTCAGGGTGCGCAGCCGGGCCGACAGCGCGATTACCTGCACGGCTACCTTCGAATTGACCTTGTTCGGCATGGTGCTCGACCCGACCACGTCCGCGTCCTGCCTCTCGTAGACCTCGCCGATCTCGTCTGCCATCAGGATATACAGTTCGCGTGCGACTTTCGAGCAGCTCGCGCTGAACAGGGCGAGGAGAAGAATGTACTCGGCGACGTAGTCGTTCGCAGACCGCGACGGCACCGCGAGCGGAGTCAGGCCAAGGCGCGCGGAAAAGCGCCGGTTCAATTCCGGTCCCTGCTCGCCGAATGCGTGCATTGCGCCGACTGCGCCGCCCCACAGCGATGCGAACACGCGCGGCTCGGCGCCGGCGAAGCGCTCGCGGTGGCGCAGGAACTCGTCGATCCAGCCCGCCACCTTGAAGCCGAAAGTGATCGGCAGCGCGTGGCGGAAATTGGTCCGGCCCGCCATGAGCATTCCGGCGCCGTCCTCGGCGAGACCGGCCAGCTTGAGCAGCACGTCGCCCAGACGCCCCATGAATGCCTCGTACGCACGCCGCATTAGCATCGTACGCGCGGTCTGCATCACGTTCTGCGTGGTCGCGCCCCAGTGCACGTAGCCGCCGGCGTCACCGCCGCATGCCGCGGCCAGCGTCCTCGCCAGCGAAGCGATCGGCGCCTTCGTGCGATCGACGTCCGCGGCCAGCACTTGCTCGTCGACGTGCTCGAAGTTCGCCTTGCGCCCGATCTCGGCTGCCGCCTCGAGCGGGATCATGCCCAGCTCGGCCTGGGTCTGCGCGAGCGCGGCTTCGATGTCGAGCCAGGTCTGCCACTGGCTGCGCTGCGAAAAGAGACTACGAATGTCCGCCACCGTTGGGCGGGAAGGGGCTGCGTGCGTCATGACTTGTGTTCTCGCTGCGTGAACGGATCCGACCGCGGTCAGAGTACTTTTTCGAGGAAGTGCCGCAGGCGCGGGTGGCGTGGGCGGTCGAAGAATTCGTCGGGCGGCCCCAATTCCAGAATTCTCCCCTGGTCGATGAATACGACCTGGCCCGCGACCTCGCGCGCGAAGCGCATTTCGTGCGTGACCACGATCATGGTCATACCGGCGGTGGCCAGGTCGCGCATCACGCCGAGCACGTCCTTGACGAGTTCCGGATCGAGCGCCGAGGTCGCCTCGTCGAACAGCATTACCTCGGGCTCCATCGCCAGCGCACGCGCGATCGCCACGCGTTGCTGCTGTCCGCCCGAGAGATCCGAAGGCCGTCGCCTCTCAAGTCCGCCGAGCGCGACTGCGGCGAGCTTGGCGCGCGCGACGTCCTCGGCCTGCTCGCGTTCCATGCGACGAACCTTGCGCAGCGCGAGCGAGACGTTGTCGAGCACGCTGAGGTGCGAGAACAGGTGGAAGTGCTGGAACACCATGCCGACTCGCGTGCGTATCGCATCGACGTTCGCGCCGGCTGCGGTGATTTCGATTTCGCCGAGCAGAATGCGTCCGGATTCGGGGCGTTCGAGCAGATTCGTGCATCGCAGCAGCGTCGACTTCCCGGACCCGGAGGGCCCGACGATGCAGGTGGTAACTCCGCCCGGCGCCTCGAGCACGATGTCGCGCAGAACTGCGACGCGTCCGAAAGACTTGTTCACCCGGTCGAATCGGACGCTCGTTCCGTGATGCGCGCCCGTCTGCCTGCGTTCCGGCATTTCGCTCATGCGCTCAGTCGCCTTCGACGGCATGCGTGGAACGCGCGCCGCGAATGCGCCGGTCCCACGCGTTGACCGCGTACGTCGTCGGGATGGTCAGCGCGAGGTAGACCAGTCCCGCGGCGGTCAGCGGCGACAGGTTGGCGTTGTTGATCGCCGCATCCTGGGCGATGGCGAACATCTCACGCTGCGAAGCGGTCAAGCCCAGCAGGTACACCAGCGAGGTGGCCTTGATCACCAGGATGAACTGACCGGTCAGCGGCGGCAGTACGCGACGCGCGCCCTGCGGGATGATGATGTGGCGCATCGTCTGCAGCCGTGTCATGCCGGTGCTGCGGGCCGCTTCGACCTGACCGCGCTCGACGCTCTGGAAACCGGCGCGGAAAATTTCGGCGAAATAGGCGCTCTCGATCAGGCCGATCGCGAGCGCGGCGTAGCCGTAGGTGTTGCCGCCGAAGATGGCCAAGCCCGCAAGCGGCAGCCCCTGGCCGATCAGGTAGACCGTGAGGATGTGGGGCAATCCGCGCAGGATATCGACGTAACCGCGGCAGGGCAGTCTCACGCTTGTATATCCCGACAGCAGTCCGGCTGCGACCAGCAGGCCCAGCGCAATGCCGATCGCGCTCGCGAACAGCGAGAGTAGCAGCGTATTCGGCAGGCCGACGGTGAGCACCTCCGGCAAGGCCTGCACGATCATTCCCGGATCGAAGAACGTGGAGAAGATCCGGTGAAAGCCCTCAGACATGGCCAAGCTGTCCTGTCATCGCGCCGCGTGAGCTGCGTCCGGCGCCGGCTGCGGCATGCCCGGGTAGTCGCTGAACAGTCGTTGCGGGATCGCCATCGCGGAACCGTTCCATTTCACGAACAAGCGCGTGAAGGTGCCGTCCTTCATTGCCGACGCGAGCGCCTGGTTCATGGCGGCGAGCAGCTTGGGCCGGTCCTTCGCCACGGGCAGCGCGTTGATGCCGCTCTCCACGGTCTGGGTCGCGGTCAGTTCCGGATGCTGTTCGACCAGGTGTCCCGCCGTGGCGTTGCCGGTAAACAGGCCGTCGACCTGCGCGGCGATCAGCGCATTGGTGCTGGAGGCGATGTTGGGAAATTCCTTGATCGTGACCTTCGGCGCGATTTTCTGCAGCAAAGGAATCAGCGCACTGGCAGTCGTGACCGCGACAGTCTTGCCGTCGGCGCCTTCGATCGCAGCGAGCGGGGCGTTCCTGCGGCTGACCAGCTGGGCCTGGCCGTAACCGACAGGCGTCGTGAAATCGACCACTGCCTTGCGCTTGGGCGTGACCAGGACGCCGAAGGCTGCGGTATCCAGCTGGTGGTTCTGTACCGCGGGCACCATCGCGGCAAATGTCGTCGAGACGTAGGTGACCCGCAGTCCGAGACGCCGCGAGATATCGTCGACCAGTTCGATCAGAAAGCCGGTGGGTTTGCCATCCTGGAGGAACGAAACCGGTTTGTCGTCGGTGCGGTAGGCTACCCGGAGTTCGCCAGCGACGTTGGTTTCGGGACTGTCGGCGACCGCCGCGTTAACCTGCAGGCTGGTCGCAAGTGCGAACGAGAAAAAGAGCAGAGCGCGTGACCAGATCATCTCGGAATCCTCCTATTTTATTTGGTCGGCCAGAGCAAATTCGGCTGCCACAGGGGGCCAGCCGGCCGCCGACGGCAAGTTTGCTCTTGCCCGGATACGAAAAGAAGTAGAATTATTCGAACGTCAATTCCGTAAAACGAAAGAGTCATCGCCGCCTGCGGCATTGTCGTTCACTGCCCCCGGAGAAATCCCAAGACCGTGAATATTCGCGCCCTGCGCCTGTTTCGCTTCATAGTCACCAGGGGTTCGCTGGCTGCGGCGGCCGATGCGATGAATCTCAGCGCTCCCGCTGCGAGCCGACTGATCAGGCTGCTCGAAGACGAAACGCGGCTGCAACTGTTCAATCGCTCGCGGCGCCGCCTGACCCTGAGCCGCGAGGGCGAAGCGTTCTACCGCGAATCCGAGCACATTCTCGCGGGCTTCGACGAGATCCCGCGCATCGCCGCCGACATCCGCTCGAACGCGAACGGCCAACTGCGCCTGTTGACCGCGCCGCGCATAGGGCAGGGCATCGTTTCGCCCGCGCTGGCATTGTTCGGCCGAGAGCACCCCGAGATTCGCGCATCGGTCGACGTGCAATCCCGCTTCGGGATCGAGGGCCGGATGGGGACGCGGCTGTATGACCTCGGCATTATTTCGCTGCCGGTCAACCATCCGCTGGTCGAGATAGAAAACCACCCGCTGTTCCGGGTCCGGATGGAGGCGATCCTGCCGGCAAACCACCGGCTCGCCGACCGGCCGGAGCTGAGCGCCGTGGACCTCGCGCCGGAGCCGCTGCTCGGCCTGTGGCCAGGCCAGCAGTGGCGCCAGCAGGTCGATGACTTCTTTCGCTCGGGCGGCGAGCGCCCGCATTACGCGGTCGAAACACGCTCTTCGCTGATGGCCTGTCAGTTCGCGCGCGACGGGGCCGGCATTGCGATCCTCGACCGACTCTGCGCTCAGGCGATCGATCTGCACGGGATGGTGATCCGCCCGCTGGTGCCTGAGCGCTGGATCCTGTTCGGCTACATCCACCAGATGCGACAGCCGCTGGCCGCCAATGCGGGCGCGTTCCTCGACTGCTTGCGTCGCAGCGTCGACGCGTTCCGCTCGCGCGATCCGGAAAATGCAGCGGCGGTCGTCCCCGTCTGGGACGATGCCAACGGTAACAAGCCGTGAGCGGCGCGCAGGGGTCGATGCCGGGCATCGTGCGCGTCGAAATGGCAGATCCCCGGGGCCGGGGGCGCCGCATCCCGATCTGGCTGTATCGACCCGCGCGATTCACACCCGAGGGCCGCATCGTGATCGTGATGCACGGATTGCGGCGCGACGCGTCGGCCTATTGCGAGGCATGGGCGCCCGAGGCAGAGCGCCATGGTCTGCTGGTCGCTGCGCCCGAGTTCGCCGAGGAATACTATCCGGGCGTGCACGAATACAACTACGGCGACGTCCTGTCCGGGGATGGCCACCCACAGCCGCGCTCCCAATGGTTATTCCCGATCATCGATCCGATCTTCGACTTCATCCGGCACGCGGCCGGGGTGGAGCGCCAGACCTTCTGCCTGTACGGTCACTCCGCGGGCGGCCAGTTCGTGCACCGGCTCGTGAGCCTGGCGTGGTCGCCGAGAATCGAGCTGGCGATCAGCGCGAACGCAGGTTCGTACAGTCTTCCGCGTTTCGACGTGGACTATCCGTTCGGACTGGGCGGCACGGGGCTGCCGCCCTCTGCACTGCCTGGCCTGCTCGCTCGGCCCCTGGTCGTGCTCGTCGGGGATCGCGACAATGACCCGGACCATTGCAACCTGCCGCGGCATTCCGAGGCGATGCGGCAGGGACCGCACCGGTTCGCGCGCGGCCGGTACTATGTCGATGCCGCGCGCCAGGCCGCCGCAGCGGCCGGCGTCGCACTCCGCTGGCGGCTGGCGGTCGCACCGGGGGTCGGCCATTCGAATGCCGGCATGGCACCGTTCGCGGCGCGGCTTTGCGCGGAATTTCAAATCGAATCGCCGCAGGGGTGACCGGTGTCGGCGCATCGAACCGACTGCGCAAAACTTGGTACGCATGAGCTCGCCCGGCCGAGAGCGGCTGGGGAGCGCTAAGGGGAAGGGCGGTGGAATTGAAACGCTGGCTGAATGCTGCGGCAACACACCGGAACGCTCGCGTGCGGCCGGAGATGCACCGCGCGCGATTCAGCGCACCTGGCGAGTGGAACCGGAATGTGACAGCG
>JAKAIH010000051.1 GCA_021825225.1 Pseudomonadota bacterium | reverse complement strand
TCCTGCGCGCGCGCGGCGCGGTGCTCGAGCTCGGCTTTTCCGAATTGCGTTTCTCGCGCCCGGAAATCCGCGATTACCTGCGCGGACTGAAGCAGCTCAAGGTGTCGGAGACGCAGATCGGCATGCTAGCGGAGCAGACCGAAGGCTGGATCGGTGGCTTGCAGCTTGCGACCATCGCCCTGGCGCAACGCGCGAGCGCCGCACCGCCGCTGGCGCTGGATGCGGGCGAGCGCGCGGGCGTCGCCAGCTTTGCCGACTATCTGCTCGAGGACGTGGTGTCGCGGCAAACGCCTGCATTGCGCGAATTTCTCAATCGGACCGCGGTGCTCGATCAGTTCAGCGTGCCGCTCGCCGATGCGCTCACCGGCCGGCGCGACAGCCACGCGCGCATCGCCGAACTGGAGCGGGCCAATCTGTTCATCCTGCGCCTGGATGAGGACCGCATCTGGTATCGCTACCATCATCTGTTCTCGGCCTTTTTGCGCCAGCGCCTCAAGGCGAGCGATCCGCAGCTGCTGAAGTCGCTGTACCAGCGCGCCTGCGACTGGCTCGCCGCCAACGGCCTGCCCGCGGAGGCCCTGCGTTACGCGCTGCGCGCCGGCTTGCACCCGCAGGCGGCGCACCTGCTCGAGAGCTACGGCCGCAATCTGCTGCGCGAAGGCAACTTCAAGGAACTGCATACCTGGCTGGAAGCCTTGCCGCGAACGGCGCTCGCGCACTCCGCCACGCTATGCGCGCTCGAAGCCTGGGCGCATCTGTACCTGGGCGATGCGCTCGCCGCAATCGGCTCGATACGCGCCGCCGAGCTGGCTCTCGAACGCACGCATCCCGGCCGGCGCGCTGCCCCCGGACTGACTACGCTGCGCGCCGAACTGCAGATCGTGCGCACCATGAGTGGCGTGACGCGCTACGACCTGCCCGATGTCGGCGGACTCGAGGCGGATCTGCCGCGGGCCTTCGGCCCGGAAGACCCGCTGCAGCGCGCCTATGCCCACGTGGTGCTGGGCTACGCCGCGCGCCTGGCCGGAAGCCTGGAAGGTGCGCGCGGGCATTTCACCGAGGCGGTGCGCATTTCCGACGCGAGCGAGGAGACCGTGGTAAACCTGATGGCGCGCTACAACATTGCCATTGTCGACTATCTGCGCGCGCGCCCCGACATAGCGGCGGGGGAGCTTGCGCACTGGCTGCTCGATACGCGCAACCGGCGCTGGCTCAGGACCGGCAGCGCCGGCTTTCTGCGCGTGGCGCTGGCCATCACGCGGCTTGAACTCAACGATACGGGCGCGGCGCTGGCCGAACTGGACGAGGCGATCGACTTGCTCGACTCCACCCAGACCTATGCCTTCGTCGGCGTGGCACAAGTCATCCGCGCGCAGGTGCTGACGCTGCTCGGCGAGGACGCGGCGGCCGAGGCCGACCTGGGACGGGCGCGCGCCGTCGGCGCCGAACGCAACCTCGATCGCGTCACGTTCCGCGCCGACCTCGCCGAAGCGCGCCTGGCCTGCCGCAGCGTGGACTTTGCGCGCGCCGGGGAATGCCTGCGCCGGGCGCGCGCCATGCTGGAGGTATCCGGCCACGCGGCGGTTGCGCTGCATACTGAACACCACGCGTCCTGGGTCAGCGCCTCGGTCGAACTGGCGCTGGCCCGCGCGCGCTTTCCCGAGGCGCTCAAGCTCGCCACGGCGGCGTACGCACATGCGCGCCGTGCCGGGCGCGCACGCACGCAAATCGAATTCCGCATCTGGCAGGGGCTGGCGCGCGCGGGCATGGGCGAATCCGATGCAGCCGCCAAGGCGATCGGCGAAGCGCTGGCGCTGGCCGCGCCGGCCGGAGTCGTCTACCCCTTCCTTGCGGCCGGCACCCGCATCGCCGGACTACTACAGAGCCACGCCGGCGCGCACGCTGCGCTCGCGCAGCGCTTGGTGCAGGCGCTGCACCCGCGCAGCGCAGCGGCGGGGCGGGCCGGCGCTCCAAGACGGCCGCCGCCCTTGCATCAGCGTGAAGTGCAGATCCTGAACCTGCTCGGTCTCGGCCTCAGGAACCGTGAAATCGGACAGCGTCTGTTCATCTCGGAAGAGACGGTGAAGTGGTATCTGAAAAAAATCTACGAGACCTTGCAGGTCGGCAATCGCACGCACGCGCTGGTGCGCGCACGCGAATTGGGGATGATGCAGTAGCCGCAAGCCGCTACTGCAGGCGTTTCTGCTCCGGATCGGGTTCGCCCTCTTCCTCGGGCGCAGGCGCGCGGAAGAAACGCTGCATCAGTTGCGACAGGATGATGCCGAACTCGTACAACAGGCACATCGGGATCGCCAGCAGCAATTGCGACACCACGTCCGGCGGCGTCACCACCGCGGCCACGACGAAGGCGCCCACGATCACATACGGGCGCACGTCCTTGAGCTTGGCCACCGTGAGCATACCGGTGCGCACCAGCACCACCTCGATCAGCGGAATCTCGAACGTGAGCCCGAAAGCCACGAACATGGTGAGCACGAAGCTCAGGTAGGCTTCGATATCCGGCGCAGGCGTTATGCTCTTGGGTGCAAAGTGGATGATGAAGCGGAATACCCAGTTGAACACCACGAAATAGCAGTAGGCGACCCCCGACAGGAACAGTATGGTGCTGCCGAACACCAGCGGCAGGGCGAGGCGCTTTTCATGGGTATAGAGCCCCGGTGCGATAAAAGCCCAGATCTGATACAGCACATAGGGCAGCGCCAGCATGAACGCCGCCATCAGGCCGACTTTGAGCGGCACCAGAAACGGCGTGATCACGCCGGTGGCGATCATGTGCGTTCCCTGGGGCAAAGTGCGCATCATCGGCAGCGCCAGGAGATCGTAGATCTCGGACAAACCGGGCCAGAACCACAGCAGCGCGAACACGCCGAACACGGCGTAGATCGAACGCAGCAGCCGGTCGCGCAATTCGACCAGATGGGAAATGAAGCTTTCCTGCGCGCTCACTGGAGTTCAGGCCTTGGGCGGCGGCGCCGGCTCGTGCGCAGGCTGGGTTTCCAGCCCCAGATCCATCTGCGCCGATGCAGCCGGGATTTCGCCGGCGACCGGAATCGCGCTTGCAGCCTCCTCGGTTACGGCCGTTTCGGCCTTGTCTTCAACGGCGGCGGCGATGCTTTGATTGAGCGATTCCCCGGTGGCCTGCAGTTCCTGCTCGACCTGATGCAGCGACTGCTCCACCGTCTTCGCCGCGTCCTCGAAGGTGGACTTGAGGTTCTTCAGCTCATCCAGATCGACTTCGCGCTGAATGTCCGCCTTTACCTCGTTGACGTAGCGTTGCGCGCGTCCCAGCAGCGCCCCGACCGTACGCGCGACCCGCGGCAGGCGCTCGGGGCCGATCACGATCAGCGCCACCAGCGCAATGACTATCAGTTCGGAAAATCCGACGTCGAACATTTAAGGTGCAGGAGTGGGGAGAGAAACACAAACGGGGGCACGGGGCAGGGCGTCCCCGCGCCGGGCTCACCGCGGCCTATGCGCTCTTGGATTTTTCCTTGATCTCGCCCTCGATGATGTTGCCTTCCGTCTTCTGCGACGTAGCGGCGGGCGCGTCCGAAGTGCCTTCCCGCATGCCTTCCTTGAATCCGCGCACCGCACCGCCCAGGTCGGAGCCGATGTTGCGCAGCTTCTTGGTGCCGAATACCAGCATGACGATGATCAAAACGATCAGCCAATGCCAAATGCTGAATGAACCCATGGTGTTACTCCTCAGTCGAACGAGCGTACCGGGAGTCCCGGCCGCCCCATGTCTCCCCTAGCCATGGAAAGCGCCCCCAGGCAGCACCTGCCCGGCCGGACTTCCCTAATGTTTTATCATCCCCGGCAGGACTTCCCTGCCGCCGATGATGTGCATATGCAAATGATACACCTCTTGCCGCCCTATGCGGCCGGTGTTGATGACGGTGCGCCAGCCATCGCCGCAGCCCTGCCCGATCGCCAGCCTCGACCCCAGCGCCAGCATCTTGCCGAGCAGCATCTGATGACTGAGATCCACCTGCGCCAGCGAGTCGATATGCAGCTTCGGAATGACCATGAAATGCACCGGCGCCACGGGGTGGATGTCATGGAACGCAAGTATGTCCTCGTCCTCGAATATTTTCCTGCTCGGTATCTTGCCGCCGACGATTTTGCAGAAAATGCAGTCCTCCAAGGCCGCCCCCTTACTTACGCTCGGCCTCGACGCGCGAACTCGCGGCCCTGGCCGCCTTCTCGTCGATGCCGGAAATGCCTTCACGGCGCTTGAGTTCGAACAGCACATCGGTGGGGCGCAGGCCGTAGTGCGCCAGCATGACCAGGCAGTGAAACCACAGGTCGGCGGTCTCGCCGACGATGCGCAGCCTGTCGCCGTCCTTGGCCGCCATCACCGTTTCGGTGGCTTCCTCTCCGATCTTTTTCAAAATGGCGTCTTCGCCGCACGCGAGCAGCCTGGAAACGTAGGATGCATCCGCATCCCCGCCCTTGCGCGTCTCTATCGTGTCAGCCAGGCGCTCGAGTATGTCGCTCATGTTCGTTCGTCCTTGAACGCGGGAGCCATGCCCCCTGGTCTATCCACAAGCACCGGACGCGCCAATCGCGCGGGCGCCCGACCGGCGCTTCATTTGCGGTATATGTCCTTGGGATCCTTGATTACCGGGTCGGCAACGACCCATTGTCCATCCGCATATTTCTGGAAAAAGCAGTTGTGCCGCCCGGTATGGCAGGCGATGCCGCCGATCTGCTCCACGCTGAGCAAGATCACGTCTTCGTCGCAATCCAGGCGCAATTCCCGCACCTTCTGCACGTGGCCGGATTCCTCGCCCTTGTGCCACAGCTTGCGCCGCGAGCGCGACCAATACACCGCCTCGCCGCGCGCAACCGTCTGCGCCAGGGCTTCGCGGTTCATCCAGGCGACCATCAGCACCTTGCCGCTAACCGCCTCCTGCGCGATCGCCGGTGCCAGGCCGTTGGCATCCCATTTCACTTTGTCGAGCCAGTCCATGTGTGCCTAATTTGGTAAAGGTATCCGCGCTGCGCAATTTGTTCGCGGCAGCCGCACGCGCCGCTTGCGCTTACTCGTCAAAGCCTGACTTCGATGCCGCGCGCCGCCATCAACTCCTTCGCCTGGCGCACGCTGTACTCGCCGTAATGAAAGATGCTGGCGGCAAGCACGGCATCGGCCTTGCCCTCGAGTATGCCTGCAGCCAGATGCTCCAGGTTGCCGACTCCGCCGCTGGCGATCACGGGCACGTCCACCGCTTCGGCCACGGCGCGCGTCAGTTCCAGGTCGAAACCGGACTTGGTGCCGTCACGGTCCATGCTGGTGAGCAATATCTCTCCCGCGCCCAGCGCCTGCATTTTACGCGCCCATTGCACCGCGTCCAAGCCGGTGGATTTTCGCCCCCCGTGGGTGTAGACCTCCCAGCGCGGCGCGCCGCCCGCGTCCGCTTGCGCGATGACGCGTTTCGCGTCCGCTGTTGGAACGACGCGTTTCGCGTCGATGGCCACGACGATGCACTGTGCGCCATAGCGGCCCGAGGCATCGGCCACCAGCTGCGGATTCTGCACCGCCGAGGTGTTGATCGAAACCTTGTCCGCGCCGGCATTGAGCAGGCGGCGCACGTCCTCGACCTTGCGCACACCGCCGCCCACGGTGAGCGGAATGAACACCTGTGCCGCCACCGCTTCGATGATATGCAGGATCAGGTCGCGCTCGTCCGAACTCGCGGTGATGTCGAGAAAGGTGAGTTCGTCCGCGCCCTGGTCGTCGTAGCGGTGAGCGATTTCCACCGGGTCGCCGGCATCGCGCAGACCAACGAAGTTCACGCCCTTGACCACGCGGCCGCGGGTGACGTCCAGACAGGGGATGATGCGCTTGGCTAGGCCCATGGGACGGGAGGCGGAATGCGCAGGGAGAAAACCGCCCTTGCGCTCAAACCTCTCCTTTCTCTTTTTTCCCCTGCCCCAATTTATCCGCCATCGCCTGGGCCTTTTTGAAATCCACCGTTCCCTGATAAATGGCGCGCCCGGTGATGACCCCGGTGATGCCTTCCGCTTCGATCTTGCACAGGGCCTTGACGTCGTTGAGATTGGTGAGCCCGCCGCTCGCGATCACCGGCACGACGAGCTCGCGCGCAAGCTTGATGGTGGCCTCGATGTTGACTCCGTTGAGCATGCCGTCGCGGCCGATGTCGGTGTAGATCACGGCTTCCACACCGTAGTCCTGGAACTTGCGCGCCAGATCGATCACGTCGTGGCCCGTCATTTTCGACCAGCCCTCCACCGCGACCTTGCCGTCCTTGGCATCGAGGCCGACGATGATATGGCCGGTGAACGCGGTGCAGGCGTCCTGCAGGAAACCCGGGTTCTTCACCGCCGCGGTGCCGATGATGATGTAGCTGATGCCGTCGTCGAGATAGCGTTCGATGGTGTCCAGGTCGCGGATGCCGCCGCCCAGCTGGATCGGAATCTTGCCGCCGACCGCGGCGACGATGTCCTTGATCACGGCTTCGTTCTTGGGCTTGCCCGCAACCGCGCCGTTCAGATCGACCAGATGCAGACGGCGCGCGCCTTGCTCCAGCCAGTGCCTGGCAACTGCCGCCGGATCGTCGGAGAACACGGTCTCCTTGTCCATATCGCCCTGTTCGAGGCGCACAGCGCGCCCCTCCTTGATATCGATCGCCGGGATGATAAGCATGTGTCGTTGTAGCCGTGAAGAAAGAGGGAGTTTGTCTGCCCGATGCCTAGGGCTTCCAGGTGACGAAATTGGAGAGCAGCGCGAGGCCGGCGGTCTGGCTTTTCTCGGGGTGGAATTGCACAGCGAAAATATTATCCTGCGCCACGGCGCAGGTAAAGGGGAAACCGTACACGCTGTATCCCGCCACCAGATCCGCTTTTCCCGCCTCGACGTAAAAACTGTGCACGAAATAATAGCGGTTGCCATCGGCAATGCCGCGCCACAGCGCATGCGGCTCGGCCTGCATCACCTCGTTCCACCCCATGTGCGGCACCTTGAGCCTGCCGCCCTGCGCATCCTTCATCGCCTCCGGCGGAAAACGCTTCACGCGCCCGGGGAAAACCCCCAGCCCGGGCGTATCGCCTTCTTCGCTGCGCTCGAACAGCATTTGCAGGCCGATGCATATGCCCAGAAACGGCTTCGTGCGCGCCGCTTCGAGCACCGCCGGACGCAGGCCCCTGGCGTCCATCTCGCGCATGCAGTCGGGCATCGCCCCCTGTCCGGGGAACACCACGCGCTCGGCCCGGCGCACCAGCTCGGAATCGGAGGTGACCAGCACCTCGGCATCCGGCGCGACGTGCTCCAGCGCCTTGGATACCGAGCGCAGATTGCCCATGCCGTAGTCGATTACTGCGATTGAAGTCATTGCAAGTGCAGTTGGACAGGTTTAGCGGAAAATAAATCCGTGCGGCGAACGGAAATCCGGCTTCCGGCGTGTTTATTCGCCGAACCGGGGCAGACCCGTCAGCCGCGCGAAATCACAGGCTGCCTTTAGTCGAGGGAATCGTGCCCGCAGCGCGCGCATCGGGTTCAGCCGCCATGCGCAGGGCGCGGCCGAAGGCCTTGAACACGGTTTCGCACTGATGATGCGCGTTGTCGCCGCGCAGATTGTCGATGTGCAGCGTCACCTGGGCGTGATTGACGAAGCCCTGAAAGAATTCACGCACCAGGTCGACATCGAACTCGCCGATCCAGGCACGGCTGAATTTGAGCTGATAGACGAGTCCCGGGCGTCCGGAAAAATCGACCACCACCCGTGAAAGCGCCTCGTCCAGGGGCACGTAGGCATGGCCGTAACGGCGCAGGCCGCGCTTGTCCCCGAGGGCCGCTGCGAGCGCCTGTCCCAGGCTGATACCGATATCCTCGACCGTGTGGTGCGCGTCGATGTGCAGGTCGCCCTTGGCCGAAATCTCCAGATCGATCATGCCGTGGCGCGCAATCTGGTCCAGCATATGGTCGAGAAAAGGCAGGCCGGTGGCGAGTTTGGCCGAGCCGGCGCCGTCCAGATTCAGGCTGACGCTGATCTGGGTCTCGCTGGTGTTGCGGGTGACAGAGGCAGTACGCATAAATATGGTTGGCCGCAGCAAGCATAACCGGGATTAGGCGCATTCTAACCCAGCGCGACGGGCGGGCAAGCCGGCTCCCAAGAAAACCCGTTAATTCTAGGCCAGAATATCCCTCAAGGCTGCGATCAGCGTCACGCATTGCGCATCGGTCCCGACCGTAATGCGCAGAAACGGCTCGATGCGGACGGGTTTGCTGAAATGCCGCACGATAATGCCGCGCTCGCGCAAGCTCGCGGCCAGCGCGCTGCCGCCATGCCGGGGATGCCGCGCAAACACGAAATTGGCGGCCGAAGGCAGCACCTCGAAGCCCAATGCCGCAAGATCGCCCACCAGCCGGGTTCGGGTGGCGATCACCTTGGCGCAGATCTGCTCGAAATACGCTCGGTCCGCAATCGCTGCGGCGGCGCCGGCGACGGCGAAGCGGCCCAACGGGTAGGAATTGAAGCTGTCCTTGACGCGATTCAGCGCCTCGATCAGCCCGGCATCCCCGAGCGCATAGCCCACGCGCAAACCGGCGAGCGCGCGCGACTTCGACAGCGTATGCACCACCAGCAGTTGCGGATAGCGCCCGATCAGGCCGACTGCCGACTCTGCGCCGAAATCCACGTACGCCTCATCGACCACCACCACCGATCCGGCGTTGGCGCGCAACAGGCGCTCGATCTCGGCCAGCGCCAGCGGCCGGCCGGTGGGCGCGTTCGGATTGGGAAAGATGATGCCGCCGTTCGGCGCGAAATAATCGTCGACGCGGATCTCGAAGGACTCGGTCAGCGGCACCTGCCGGTACGCGATGCCATAGAGGCCGCAGTACACCGGATAGAAGCTGTAGCTGATATCCGGAAACAGCAGCGGCTCGCCGTGCTTGAGCAGCGCGAGGAAAGTGTGCGCCAGCACCTCGTCCGAACCGTTGCCGACGAACACCTGCTCAGGCTTCACCTTGTAGAAGGTCGCGATGGATTGCTTTAGAACACCGCAGTTCGGATCGGGATAAAGCCGCAGCGTATCGCCCGCCTCGGCGCGCAGGGCCGCCAGCGCCAGCGGGCTGGGGCCGTAGGGGCACTCGTTGGTGTTGAGCTTGACCAGGTTCGCCAGCCTGGGTTGCTCTCCCGGCACATAGGGCGTCAACTCACCTACAACGTTGCTCCAGTATCGGCTCACAAATGCACCTTAGGATTGACGCAGGCGGTATGCCGCGGAACGCGCGTGCGCCTGCAGGCCCTCGCCCTCGGCCAGCGTCATCGCCACCTTGCCCAGTACCTGGGCGCCGTCCGCGGAGACCATGATCAGGCTGCTGCGTTTCTGGAAGTCGTACACCCCGAGCGGTGAAGAATAGCGCGCGCTGCGCGAAGTCGGCAGGACGTGATTGGGGCCGGCGCAGTAATCCCCGAGCGCCTCGCAGGTCTGGCGCCCCATGAATATGGCGCCGGCATGCCTGATCTTCTGCGCCAACAGCAGCGGTTCCTCGACCGACAGTTCGAGGTGTTCGGGCGCGATGGCATTGGCGATATCGGCCGCCTCGTCCAGGTCCCGCACCAGGATCAGCGCGCCGCGCGCGCGCAGCGCGCTGCCGATGATGTCCCGGCGCGGCATCTGCGGCAGCAGTTTGGCGATGCTCGCCTGCACCGCATCGATGAACGCGGCATCGGTGGCGAGCAGGATCGACTGCGCCAATTCGTCATGCTCGGCCTGCGAGAACAGATCCATCGCGATCCAGTCCGGGTCGGTCTTGCCGTCGCAAATGACCAGGATCTCCGACGGTCCCGCCACCATGTCGATGCCGACTACGCCGAACACGCGCCGCTTCGCAGCCGCGACGTAGGCATTGCCCGGGCCGACGATCTTGTCCACCTGGGCCAGGGTCGCGGTGCCGTAGGCGAGCGCCGCCACCGCCTGCGCTCCACCGATGGTGTACACCCGGTCGACGCCGGCGATGGCCGCCGCCGCCATCACCAGCTGATTCTTCTCGCCGCGCGGGGTCGGCACCACCATGACGAGTTCCCCCACCCCGGCCACTTTCGCCGGCAAGGCGTTCATCAGCACCGACGAAGGATAGGCCGCCTTGCCGCCCGGCACATACAAACCGACGCGGTCCAGCGGCGTCACTTTCTGCCCCAGCACCGTGCCGTCGGCCTCGGTGTATTGCCAGGACTGCGCCAGCTGCTTTTCGTGGTAAGTGCGCACGCGCAGGGCGGCCTGTTCCAGCGCCGCACGCTGCGCCGAAGGCAGCGTGTCGCGCGCGTGCGCGAGCGATTCGCGCGGCAGTTC